>JBAQYH010000312.1:0-12285 GCA_049299935.1 Methylobacter sp.
TTTATTCCGCAATACTATCTGGATAAACAAGCGCCTCATGAATTGATCGTCAGCCATCAGCCTGAAGAAGCCGAGTTGTTGATGGAAGTGTTGGCGGCCCAGGCAAAACATGCGGTGGCTATTTCCCACAACGTCAGGGGCGAGCGCTTAAAGTGGCTGCAAATGGCCTGCACCAACGCCGAAAACTCGCTGTTGAGCAAGTTATCCGATAGACAGGGGCTTTATGCCCGCTTCCTCAGTTTGCAGGAAGAATTGGGCTGCAAGGAGCTGCCAAAACGCCTGGAATGCTTCGATATTAGTCATACCCAGGGCGATCAGACGGTGGCATCCTGCGTTGTCTTTGACCGGGAAGGACCGGTAAAATCGGCTTATCGCCGGTTTAATATAGAGGGCATAACCGGCGGCGATGATTATGCAGCCATACATCAGGCGGTGTTCCGGCGTTTTAAACGATTGAAACAAGGTGAACATACCGCGCCGGATATATTGCTGATCGACGGCGGTAAAGGCCAAGTGCATGAAGCGCAAAAGGCACTGGCGGAATTAGACATAAACAATGTTATGATAGTCGGCGTTTCCAAAGGGCCGGACAGAAAACCCGGCATGGAAAAGCTGATTCTGGTAGAGCAGGATCGGCCGATAGATATAACTCCGGGCGCCAGCGGTTTGTTGTTGATTCAGCATATTCGCGATGAAGCGCACCGGTTTGCGATAACAGGACACCGGCAGCGTCGGGGCAAGGCTAAAAAACAATCGGCTATGGAAGCCATTCCGGGATTGGGGCCTAAACGGCGGCAGATTTTATTGAAACAATTTGGGGGGCTGCAAGGTATTTCACAGGCTGGCGTGGATGCACTTTGCAGTGTGGACGGCATAAGTCGCCAGTTGGCACAACGGATTTACGAACTATTTCATCATCAAGATGACAATTGAATTTAACTTACCTACAAATCTGACACTGTTAAGAATTGCGTTAATTCCGCTAATAACCGTGGTTTTTTATGTGCCCTGGGAATATTCAAATCTTGCCTGTACGCTGATTTTTATACTTGCGGGGATAACCGACTGGTTGGACGGCTATCTTGCCAGAAAAATGCAGCTGGAAACACCGTTCGGGGCTTTTTTAGACCCGGTGGCGGATAAGTTGATGGTGGCCATGGTTTTGGTTTTAATTGTCCAGCAGCAGGGCAGCCCTTATTTGGCGATTCCTGCCGCCGTCATTATCGGCAGGGAAATCACTATTGCATCGCTACGGGAATGGATGGCGGAGATTGGCCAGCGGGCGAAGGTTAAGGTTTCCCAGTTGGGTAAATGGAAAACCACCGCGCAAATGCTGGCGATTGGCATGCTGCTATATCGTAATGATATTCTGGGCTTGCCCATCAATTATTGCGGCTACGGCTTGCTATATATTGCGGCCATATTGACCTTATGGTCGATGGTCAATTACTTAAGGGCGGCACTGGCGGTGTTAACCGCAAAATAAAATTGGGTCTATGACTTATAGACTGTTTGGATTTTCACTAACACACAATACAGCGCATTGAATCAGCTGTTAAAGAAGAACATGGATCAGGAAATAGAATATATTCAGACCGAATCTGAAGTGCAGGATGAGATATTGTTGGCGGCCTTGAAGTTGTTTGTCGAAAAAGGTTATTTCAATACCTCGCTAATCGATATTAAAGAAGCGGCCGGACTAAAAGACATCGGCACAATCTATCAGCACTTCAAGACCAAACAAATGATTGCAGGGCAGTTGCATGCCAATATTCTCGACAGCTTAAACATCTCCATTGATGACATAAGGCGTAAAAACGAGAAACCATCCGAGCAATTACGCGGCATCGTCGATTTGTTGTTCAAGTTAACCGATGAAGCGCCCGATGTGATGCGGTTTTTATTGATTTTGAACATCAGCGAGTTCTTGCCTGAAGCGAAGCCGCTTCATGGATCCCCACCCTTTGTAAAAATCATCAGGATCATTGAAGCAGGCGTCAAGGCGGGCGAACTTCGCCATATCACCCCGCAACTAGGCTATGCCCAATTCTTCGGTATTATCGATAACATTCTGAGATTGGTGTTGACCGGCTTTTTTGACCGGAAAGCCGATTTCTATCAATCACAAGCCTGGCTTGCGGCGTGGAATACCATCGTCAAGAAGTGACGCAGCTTCATTAAAACCACGAAGTTCACGAAGAAAGGCTAGGGTAAAAAACTTCGTGTTCCCGGCAACCGTTCCATGCATTGCACCCCGCCCCGTGGGGCCGTGCGTGCCTTCGTGGTTTTGTACTTTAAGGGGCGATTAAAACTGATTAAATGCCGCTCGGATTCTTGTGGTGGCTTGTTTCTGGCTCGGAGTAAGATCATGGGTGACGTAGTTCAATTCAAACGCCCAAAACCATCGGAACGACATAAAGGCAATACCCTATGCCGCAGCGGTTTTCATAAATGGGAAGTTTTAAACGAAAAGCAGTTTGATGTGAAGCAGGGGAAATTGATCACCGTTTATCGGTGTAAACGGTGTTCAAAAACAAAATCCAAAGCCCTTTAGTAGAAGCTTTGTAGGAAGGACTCTAGCTGAGCTGTCTCAGGCTAGAGTCCTTTGCAAGGTACATTACCTCGGCAGTTCCGATGATCCCATCAGGAACTCATCGACCGCTCTGGCAGCTTGCCTGCCTTCCCGAATCGCCCACACGACCAGCGATTGTCCGCGCCGTCCGTCGCCTGCGGCAAATACCTTGTCGACCGATGTTTGATACTGTTTGTCGGTGGCTTTGATGTTATTGCGCTCCAGTTCAACGCCCAGCTCCTTTAACAAGCCTTCGTGTACCGGGTGAACAAAACCCATCGCTAAAAACACGATGTCCGCGTCCAGCGTGAAGGCGCTGTCTGGCTTCTCGCTCATTTTCCACTGTCCGCCTTCCTGTTTCCACTCCACTTCGACCGCGTTCAGATGGGTTATTTTGCCGTCTTTGCCGGTAACGCTTTGGGTGTTGACACTCCAATAGCGTTTTTTGATGCCTTCATCATGTGAAGACGTGGTGCGCAACTTGTTGGGCCACAGCGGCCAGGTCAGTAGTTTGTTTTCTTTTTCAGGCGGTTGCGGCAGAATTTCAAGCTGCACCACGGATGCCGCACCCTGGCGGATCGATGTGCCGATGCAATCGGAACCGGTATCGCCGCCGCCGATGACCACAACATTTTTGTCGGTCGCGGTGATGGCGACATCATCGGCTATGGTATCGCCTGCGTTGCGCTTGTTTTGCTGGCGCAAAAAATCCATCGCGTAATAAACGCCTTGATACTCGTTGCGTCCGGGGACTTCCAGGTCACGCGGCTTTTCGGAGCCTACCGCCAAAACCACGGCATCGTATTCGGCGAGTATTTTTTGTGCAGGAATGTCGGTGCCGATATGGCTGTTGGGCCTGAATCTGACGCCCTCAGCCTGCATTTGCGCAATACGCCGGTCGATCAGATGCTTTTCCATCTTGAAATCAGGAATGCCGTAGCGCAACAAGCCGCCGATACGGTCATTTTTTTCATAGACCGTGACTTCATGTCCTGCACGAGCCAGCTGCTGAGCGCAAGCCAAGCCGGAAGGACCTGAACCTATTACTGCAACGCGCTTGCCGGTGCGTTTTTCCGGGATTTGCGGTTTGACCCAGCCCATTGCCCAGCCTTTGTCGATAATCGCGCATTCTATCGACTTAATGGTGACGGGCTGGTCTTGCAGATTCAATGTGCAAGCCGCTTCGCAGGGCGCAGGGCAGATGCGTCCGGTAAATTCAGGAAAATTGTTGGTGCTGTGTAAAATTTCCAGCGCCTGTTGCCAATCGCCTCGATACACCCCGTCATTCCAGTCCGGGATGATGTTATTGACAGGACAGCCGTTATGGCAAAAAGGGATGCCGCAATCCATGCATCTTGAGCCCTGTTCAGCCACTTCGGCTTCGCTGGGGGATAGCGTAAATTCGCGATAATGCTGGATACGATCACTCGGCGATGCATAATGCCGCTCAGTGCGTGGTAGTTCCATAAACCCGGTTGGTTTACCCATCTTTAATACCTTCTACTTAAATAGTGTCGCAACGACTATGCAGTCGCGGATGCTTGTTCTGCCTGGATTTGTTTGAGCGCTTCACGGTAATCGACCGGCATGACTTTAACAAAGCGCGGCAAATAATCCTGCCAATTATCCAAAATGTGCTGTGCCCTGGCGCTGTTGGTATAACGCTTATGATTTTCAATGAAATGCTTTAAGCGTTGCGCATCAAAACGGGTCATATCGGACATGATGTGGACGCGTCCATGTGTTTCCATGTCTCCGCCCTGATGTGCGATGGCTTCCAGCGTGTCGTCTTCTTCCGGTACGGGTTCGAGTTCCACCATCGCCAAATTGCAACGCTTCTCAAAACTGCGGTCTTCATCCAGCACATAAGCCACACCGCCGGACATGCCCGCCGCAAAGTTACGGCCGGTTTGTCCGAGTACGATCACAACGCCGCCGGTCATGTATTCGCAGCCGTGGTCGCCCACGCCTTCGACGACCGCGACAGCGCCCGAATTGCGCACCGCAAAACGTTCGCCCGCAACGCCGCTGAAATAACATTCGCCGCTGACAGCGCCGTACAGCACGGTGTTGCCGACGATAATATTTTCCGCAGGCGTAATAGGGCAGTCTTTAGGCTGGTAAATGGCGATACGTCCGCCGCTCATGCCTTTGCCGACATAATCGTTGCCTTCGCCTTCAAGCTCAATGCTGATGCCTTGCGCCAAAAACGAGCCGAAACTTTGACCTGCGGTACCTTTGACGCGAATCGCAATGGTGTCGTCAGGCAAGCCTTTATGACCATAACGTTTGGCTACTTCACCGGACAGCATCGCTCCGAAAGTGCGGTTGATGTTGCGGATCGGCGTATCGATGACCACTGGCTGACCGTTTTGCAGTGCCGGTTGGGCTGCTGCGATCAAGGTATGATCCAATGCCTGATCCAAGCCGTGATCCTGGCGTTCGGTGTTATAAACAGCGGTCGCGCCGTCAATTTCGGGTTTATAGAAAACCCGGCTGAAATCCAGTCCTTGCGTTTTCCAATGGTTCAATGAGCGCTGCATGTCCAGCTTGTCCGAGCGTCCGATCATTTCATTAACGGTACGGAAACCCAGTTTCGCCATCCACTGACGCACGTCTTCCGCGACCATGAAGAAATAATTGACCACATGTTCAGGTTGTCCGGTAAAGCGCTTGCGCAGTTCAGGATCTTGCGTCGCTACGCCGACCGGGCAGGTGTTCAGATGGCATTTGCGCATCATTAAACAACCCGACACGATCAATGGCGCAGTGGCAAAGCCGAATTCATCCGCGCCTAATAATGCGCCGATGACGACATCGCGACCGGTGCGTAGGCCGCCGTCGACCTGTACGGCAATACGCCCGCGCAGTTTGTTCAACACCAGCGTTTGATGGGTTTCGGCAAGGCCGATTTCCCACGGTAAGCCGGCATGTTTGATCGAAGTCATCGGGCTTGCGCCGGTGCCGCCGTCATAGCCGGAAATGGTCACATGGTCGGCATGGGCTTTGGAAACGCCTGCTGCAACAGTACCGACACCGTGTTCGGATACAAGCTTGACGCTGATCCGGGCTTCGGGATTGACGTTTTTCAAGTCATGGATCAACTGCGCCAAATCTTCAATCGAGTAAATATCATGGTGCGGAGGCGGTGAAATCAAGCCTACGCCGCGAGTTGAATGACGCACTCTGGCGATAACCGCATCGACCTTATGTCCGGGCAGCTGTCCGCCTTCGCCGGGTTTTGCACCCTGGCTGATTTTGATCTGAATGTCGTCGGCATTAACCAGGTATTCAGTAGTCACGCCGAAACGGCCGGATGCAACTTGCTTGATTGCAGAGCGCATCGAATCGCCGTTGGGCAGAGGTTTGAAGCGCTCTGGTAGTTCTCCGCCTTCACCGGTATTGGATTTGCCGCCGATGCGGTTCATCGCAATAGCCAGATTGGTATGCGCTTCGTAAGAAATCGAGCCGAACGACATCGCGCCGGTTGCAAAGCGTTTGACGATTTCCGCTGCGGATTCCACTTCGTCCAATGGCACTGGAGTGGCGTCTTCCTTGAACGACATTAAGCCGCGCAAGGTCAGCAAGGCTTCGTTCTGCTCATCAATTAGGCGGCAAAACTCGGCATATTTTTCATAGCTGTTGCTGCGCGTTGCGTGTTGCAAAGTGCTGATGGTTGCCGGCGTCCAGGTATGTGCTTCGCCGCGTATGCGGTATGCGTATTCCCCGCCAATATCCAGCGCGTCACGGTATAGCGGCGCATTGCCGAAAGCAATCCGGTGGCGGCGAGTAGTTTCTTCGCTGATTTCCGCCAAACCGGCACCTTCGACAGTGCTGGTTGTACCGGTGAAATAGCGATCCAAGAAAGGTTCGGACAAGCCGATCGCATTAAAGATTTGCGCGCCGCAATAAGACTGATAAGTCGAAATGCCCATTTTGGACATGACTTTAAGCAGGCCTTTGGAGATTGCCTTGATATAACGCTTGTGCGCCTCATATTCGCTGAGATCCGCGATGTCTTCGCATAGCCCGGAGATTGTATCGAACGCCAGATACGGGTTAACCGCTTCCGCACCATAAGCCGCCAACAGCGCAAAATGATGGACTTCGCGTGCTTCGCCGGTTTCGACGACTAGGCCGACTTCGGTGCGCAGGCCTTCGCGGGTCAGGTAGTGATGTACCGCAGAAGTTGCAAGCAAGGCAGGTATCGCAATATGCGCAATATCCAAGTCGCGGTCGGATAATGCCAGAATGTTATTGCCTTCTTCAACGGCCTGTTTTGCCGCAAGACATAGTTTGTCGAGTGCAGATTCCATGCCACCTGCACCCAAATCGGATGGGTAGCAAAGCGTCAGGGTTTTAGTCTTGAATACCCCGCCGGTGCGCGTTTCGATGCGACGGATTTTTTCCAAATCCTGGTTGGTCAAAATCGGCTGCTCGACTTCCAGGCGCATGTGGGTGCCGCCTTCGTCCAGGCCCAATAAGTTGGGGCGTGGGCCGATCAGTGAAACCAGCGACATGACCAATTCTTCGCGAATAGGGTCGATAGCCGGATTGGTGACCTGGGCAAAGCCTTGTTTGAAATAATCATACAGCATACGTGAGCGTTCCGATAACACCGCCAACGCAGTATCGATGCCCATTGAGCTGATCGGTTCCTGTCCGGTTTGTGCAATCGGTTTCAGGATGAATTCAATATCTTCGCGGGTATAGCCGAATGCTTGTTGTCTATCCAAAAGGGTATGCGCATCCGGTGCCATTGCAGAAACTTCGGGCGGCAGTTCAGACAGCAGAATTTGAGTTTTGCTCAGCCATTCAGCATAAGGGTGGCATGCCGACAAATTGGCTTTCAATTCCGCATCATCAATAATGCGGCCTTGTTCGGTGTCGATCAGCAGCATCTTGCCAGGCTGCAAACGCCATTTCTTGATGATCTTGTGCTGGGGAACTTCCAATACGCCCATTTCCGATGCCATGATCACGAAATCGTCATCGGTGACCAGATAACGCGCAGGACGCAAGCCGTTGCGATCCAGGGTTGCGCCGATTTGACGGCCATCGGTGAAAGCAATAGCCGCAGGGCCGTCCCAAGGTTCCATCAGCGCGGCGTTGTATTCGTAAAACGCGCGCAGCTTTTCATCCATAAGGACATTGCCGGCCCAGGCTTCGGGAATCAGCAGCATCATTGCGTGGGCCAGCGAATAGCCGCCCGCGACCAATAATTCAAGCGCATTGTCGAAACAGGCCGAATCCGATTGTTCTTCGTTAATTAGCGGCCACAATTTGTGCATATCGTCGCCCAATATTTTGGACGCGATGGAATGACGACGCGCCGCCATGCCGTTAACATTGCCGCGCAAGGTGTTGATTTCACCGTTATGGGCGATCAGGCGGAAAGGGTGCGCCAAATCCCAAGTTGGGAAGGTATTGGTAGAAAAACGCTGATGCACCAACGCCAAGGCGCTGACCATAGTTTCATCGCTTAAGTCGGCATAAAACGATCCGACCTGGTCTGCCAGCAGCATACCTTTATAGACGATGGTGCGCGACGATAAGGATGGAATATAAAAAGCGTGGCCGTGATCGAGATTTAAATCGCGGACGGCGTTTTCAACCTGCTTGCGAATTACAAACAGCTTACGTTCGAAAGCGTCTTGATCGGCGCAATCTTCGCCGCGGCCAATAAAAATCTGCCGGATAAACGGTTCAACCAGCTTTACTGATTCGCCCAAACTGCGATTATCGACCGGCACATCGCGCCAACCTAACAGTACGGCTTTTTCCCGCGCAATAATGTCGGTTAACAACTTCTCGCAAGTGGCTCGGTTGGCGGCGTCGCGCGGCAAAAATACCATGCCTGCCGCATAGTCGCCCGCTACGGGGAGCGTGATGTTTAATTTGCCGCACTCTGCGCGCAAGAAAGCATCGGGCATCTGAATCAAAATACCGGCGCCGTCGCCTGCATAGATGTCAGCACCGACCGCGCCACGGTGGGTTAGGTTTTTAAGTAATTCCAAACCCTGACGTACGATTTCATGGCTTTTTTGACCTTTAATATGAACGATAAAACCCACGCCGCATGCGTCATGTTCATTGCTTGGGTCATACAAACCCTGTCTGGTCGGTAGCGTACTTTGACTCATTGTCACCTCTAAAAAATATTACAAAAGGGCTGCTGTCCTCTAACTTAAGCACCCTCATTGCGCACCTGTTCTGATGTTTACATCAGAGGTCATGGTACGGCAAAACCAGTTAATTATACGGATGACAAGCAATTCTGTCACGCAGTCTTTTGTCGTCAGCGCCCGCAACCCATTGGCTTATTGTCTGTCGATATAGCTTTGGATGAGGTTTTTTCTTACATCCTGCTGGAGGTATTTTGCTTGTTCTTTAAATAGATGTGGTATCTTTCCGCCTTGGTTTTGATGACATTGAATGTTTTGCAGGCGGACTGAGTTATTAAATGGTGCTGCAATTATTCTAAGCGAATTTACGATATGTGACTGGTTAATTATGAAAGAAAATTTTGATGTTGTAATTGTGGGCGGGGGCATGGTTGGGTCGGCTGTTGCCTGTGGTCTCGGCGGAAGTTCATTAAAAGTAGCGGTCATAGAAAGTGCGCCGCCACAGGTTTTTACTCCGGATCAGCCGCATGATTTGAGGGTTTCCGCACTAAGCATTGCGTCAAAAAACATACTTGAAACCGTGGGCGCGTGGCGTGGCGTTGCCAACCGAAGGCTTTGCCCGTTTCGCAGAATGCGGGTTTGGGAAACGGCGGGAGATACTGAATTTTGCAGTGACGATATTGATTATCCCGAATTGGGTTATATCGTTGAAAACAGGGTGACCCAGCTGGCGCTATTGGAGCGGTTGCAGGATTTTCATAATGTCGAGCTGATGTGCCCGGCTACCATCAATAAAATCAATTATTCAGCTGGAAAGCCAGCCGAAGTGGAGCTGGGTGACGGCCGTATTTTGTCGGCAAAAGTGTTGGTTGCCGCGGATGGCGGTCAATCCAGAGTCCGGCAAGCAGTGGGTTTGGGAGTAACCAGTTGGGATTATAAGCAACATGCGTTGGTGATTTATATCGAAACGGATTACGGGCAGCAGGATATAACCTGGCAGCGCTTTGTACCCAGCGGTCCCCAGGCATTCTTGCCGTTAACCGGGCATTACGGATCCATCGTCTGGTATAACTCGCCGGATGAGGTGTGCCGGCTGAAGGCATTGTCCAGCGAGGACTTGCTGCGCGAATTAACCGCAACTTTTCCTGATTGCCTGGGCAAGGTTAATGCTGTTCTGGGCACGGCGAGTTTTCCGTTGAAACGCCAGCACGCGCAAAGTTATGTTAAGCCAGGCGTGGTTCTGGTTGGCGATGCGGCGCACATGATCAATCCGTTGGCGGGGCAGGGGGTTAATATCGGCTTGCTGGATGCGGCGGCATTGGCTGAGGTATTGATTGATGCAGGCAATCAAGGTCTTGAATTGGGGGATTTGGCGGTTTTAAGGCGCTATGAAAAAATGCGGCGCAGTGAAAATCTGAAAATGATGACGGTAATGGATGTTTTTTACCGGGTATTCAGTAATCAGGTGTTGCCGGTTAAGTTCTTACGCAATTTGGGCCTCGGCTTGGCTGAGCGAATTTTGCCTGCAAAGAATAAGGTGATGCGCAGTGCGATGGGCTTGGAGGGGAATTTACCCAGGCTTGCACGGGGCGAGCCGATTATCTGAGTTAGCGGTATTTACTATCAAGGGCTGTGTGTTTCCGTCAATATCATCGCTGCTTTGCAGGTTGTCGGCGACATCGCCCGCATTGGAATAATTAAATTTTTAGGCTAGAATTTTTAAGCTTTAAGTAATTTTGATAGTGAGTGTAAACGGTGATTGAAAGAAGGCTTTATCAAAGGATTCCAGTGCAGGTTTCCGCTATTGTTACCACTGATGACGGTGTGCGCATTAAGGTGGTTGCGGTAGATGTGTCCAGTGATGGGCTGGGTATTGAGTGCCATACCAGGCAACGGAACATGATTACGCCGGGAGGGAGTTTTGTTCGCGACGGCCGGCCTGTATCCGTATGTGTCGACCTGAATCTGTCCGATCAGGATGGACAGGTATCCAAAATAGTTGCTCGGTGCCATGTGGTTTTTTCGCGGCGCGTGTCCAGCGAGCAATGCAAAATCGGACTGCGTTATGCCGATATTGAAGATAACGGCCATGAGTGGCTTGTCCGGTTTATTGAGAAAGCGCTTGCAGCTAAATCAGGAAGCTGACGCATTACTTTGTCCGACCTGTAATTTTTGCAAGCGGCTCAAATATACGCCAATTCGGCGCTGAAATTACCTTCGAAAGTCCTGTTTTAATTACCCAGCATCTTTAAGATTTCTTCGCTTATTTCTTTCTGCTTGGCAGGATCTGTGATGGGCTGCGACTGGTTGTCGGTGATGTAAAACATGTCTTCGGCCCGGCTGCCTATGGTGGTGATTTTTGCGCTATATAGATGTATGTTTTTTTGCACAAATGCACGGCCTATTTTTGATAAAAGTCCGGCATGATCCGTGGTGATAAGTTCAATGATCGTGTGCCTGTTTAAAGGATCTGCATGAAATTGAACGCTGGTAGGAATAGGGAAATGTTTAGCCTGTCTTGATTGGCGATGAATGTTTTTGTGTTTCTTTACTTCGTGATGCAGCAGATTATGACGAAGAACGGTGCAAATATGTACTTCCCTGAACAGTTCGTTGATGGGATCGCCTGACTGCTCAAGCACCAGAAAGCTGTTAAGCACATAGTCATCGGTCGTGGTTATGATTCTGGCGTCAAGAATGGTCAGTCCCAGTTGGTCTAGGGTGGCAGTGCTTAACGAAAAAATAGCCTCTTCGTTTTTTGTGTAAACGAAAACTTCCGCGCTGCCTCTTTGGGTTTGCGGGCGCAGCAGAACCAGAGGCAGTTCCTCTTCTTTAGATGAGGCGATGGCAATGGTATGCCATGCTATTTCATCGGCCGAGTATCTTAGGAAATAATCATCGCTGGCATGTTGCCAGGATTTGATGATGACCGGCTCGGATATGCCGAGTTTAATCAGTTCGTCTTTTGCTTCTTTTTTGTTTTCGAGCAGGCGGTCTGCCAATGTTACGGGATTTTGTAAGCCTCTGCGCAACGTGGTATAGGTCGCCGAATAAAGCTCTTTTAGCAGGGCATCTTTCCAGGCGTTCCATAGCTCAGGGTTGGTGGCGCGAATATCGGCTACGGTCAGCAGGTATAAATAATTCAGGTATTCGATGCTGCCTACGGTTTGGGCGAATTGATGAATGACATCCGGGTCGCCGATGTCTTTTCGTTGTGCGGTCATTGACATGACTAAGTGATTGCGGACCAGCCAGCTGATCAGGTTCGTGTCATGCGAAGAAAGGTCGTGCTGAGTGCAGAATTCCCTGACAATTTCTTCGCCAATGGCGGAATGGTCGCCGCTCCTGCCTTTGGCGATGTCGTGAAATAGACCGGCAAGATACAGCAATTCCGGTTTTGAAATCAGCAGGAATACATCGTTACAGAAAGGCAGTTCGTCAAGGTGTTTCTCCAAGGCGAAGCGCCGTAAGTTACGGATAACAAAAAGAGTGTGTTCGTCCACCGTATAAATGTGAAACAAGTCGTACTGCATGCGGGCGACGATATTGGCAAAGCAGGGAATGTAGGCGGCTAAAACCCCGTAGCGG
>JBAQYH010000313.1:0-1962 GCA_049299935.1 Methylobacter sp.
ATACGGATGATCCGTTTCCATGCTTTCACATCAGTTGGCGGATAGCCGGTTAGAGGAAAGATTGCGCATTCAAGCGTGCCACGGAAAAATGTTGGGCGACCATTGAGCACAAATTGACGCCCCTGCACACCTATTTCACGCAAGCCAAAAACAAGTTCGCGTTCGTTATCAGCGCTGTCACCGGTCAACTTTACATTGAGCTTCTGCAACGCGGGATTGAATTCATCCCACGGCTTCGCATCGCTGCCGAGCGAAACTTCCAATTCCGCCGTACCGCCCGCTTCTGACCAAGTTACCGGCTGATTCATCGCGCCTATTTTCAACATACCCTTACCCGGTTTGCCCGTTGCATTGCCAATGTGCACTTTCACCAGCGCCGTTTTTTTAGCGATGTTGGGATAAACCTGGGCATCATCTATCCATACCGGACTGGTTGTGCTGAGTTTCAGCTCACCGACAATGCCATTCCAATTCCCCTGCGTTTCGTCGGAAACGCTATGCGCCCTTGGACCAACGTCCACAACCATCCTGTTATTCACACAGATGGAAAGCCTGTGCCGACCAGGCGTAAGACCGACTCCAAGATCATAGACATGCGGCACAGAAAGACTGACGTTGATACCAAGCGGTTTTCCGTCAATCCATGCCTGCGTTTCCCAATGAGCACGCTCCAAAGTCAGCACAACGCGCCGTCTCTGCCAAGCCTTCGGGATCTCGATGTTGCGCTGATACCACGCGGAGCCGACATAATGCTTTTCCGGTTGCAGAAAGAATGGAATCTTGACGTTTCCCGGCTGACGATACTTTTCGTACTTGGGCTGAAGCCACTGTTGAACGCCGGAACCGCCCGTCCACTGCGTGTTGGTAGAAATGTCATCACCCAAACCCTGGTTCTGCAATGCACCAGGTAATTTAATGTCACCGTCGAGATCTTTATTGAACCACTTTTCCGTAACTCCTGTGTCCGCGCGATCCAGCGCAAAGCGCCATTTGCCGGCAAGCGATACCGGCTCCGCCGCCCACGCCGTACCCAGTAGCGTCAGGGCAAATCCAAAAACAATCAGACTTCTTTTCATGTCATCTTCCTTTCATTCACCAATATCAACATCCTCATTTTGCGAGAACCACGTCGAGTTCAGCCACGCTGGCATAGTCGCGGTTATTGACGGCGGATTTAATCAGCAGTTTCAGGTAGCGCGCTTTTACAATCGTTTTGAATGATAGCGTCTGCCATTGGTTGTTGTTCTGCCACTGAACAAAGGCAACAGCCTCACCCCAGGATTTCGGATCGTTACTGCAGAAAACTTCGCAATCCACACAACGGCCTTCCGGCCCGTCCTGGCGTGGAAGATATTTGAGGCCGCTCAAGGCAGCTTCACAGCCAAGATCAATAACCAGATGATGCGGCATCGGTTTGACCTGCGATCCCCAGGGTGTATGCCAAAAAGTGTTGGTTTTGCCATCAAGGACTCTGGCGGCTGGAAATGCGTCAGTCTGACTGTCACTTTCAATCACCTTTGCGCCGAGTCTGACCAACGTCGACGGCTTGGCAGCCGCCTGAATTTTGCCCAGTTTTGTTTCCGCGACTTCCACTTTTGGATTGAAGTCATCGCTCGCGGCATAAGCCAGTAAACTACTGCGAAGTTGCCGCGCGGCAGGACGCTGCTCCAGATCCTTCGACAAGTCAGCCGAGCACACGAGCAGTTTCCCTTTGCCAACCTTGCATTCAAAGATCAAGCCTAGTTTGCGATTCGTGTTCCAGTCAACAATAGGCTGGACAATCGGTTGCAAGTCTCGAGGCAAGCCATCCAGGACAATGCCACTTGCCGATGTGACAATCTCATGCCATTGCCAGTCCTGAAAATATTCCGTCGGGAACTGCGCCAGCGCCGGATGCTTCGCGTCGCACAGCAGGCCCAAGGTTTGATGGGTCTTGTTCGGAATCATGAAGTTGTTCCAGAA
>JBAQYH010000314.1:0-2622 GCA_049299935.1 Methylobacter sp.
GATGTAGGGGCATCCCTTGTGGATGCCCTAGCCTAGGCCAATGGTCTGGCACAAGACCCGCCCCTACCGCTTCATCGAATCAAAAAATTCTGCGTTCGTTTTAAAGTCTTTAAGCTTGCCGATCAAAAATTCTGATGCAGCGGTTTCATCCATGGGCTGAAGAATCTTGCGCAAAATCCAGGTTTTTTGCAGGGTGTCGGGATCAACCAAGTATTCTTCCCGGCGTGTGCCGGAACGATTGATGTTAATCGCCGGGTAAATTCTTTTCTCGGCAATTTTGCGGTCCAGATGCAATTCCATGTTGCCGGTACCTTTAAATTCCTCGTAGATGACCTCGTCCAGTCTTGAGCCGGTAACGACCAGCGCGGTGGCAATAATGGTCAAGCTGCCGCCTTCTTCTATGTTCCGCGCCGCGCCGAAGAAACGTTTGGGTTTTTCCAATGCATTGGCATCGACACCGCCGGTTAATATCTTGCCCGACGACGGAACGACGGTGTTATAAGCTCTGGCCAGACGGGTAATCGAGTCTAACAATATGACCACGTCGTGTTTATGCTCGACCAAACGGCGCGCTTTTTCGATAACCATTTCCGCAACCTGTACATGCCGGGTTGCCGGTTCGTCAAAGGTACTGGAAATGACTTCACCCCGCACGCAACGCTCCATTTCCGTGACTTCCTCGGGACGTTCATCGATCAGCAATACGATCAGGTAACACTCGGGATTCTGCTCTGCAATCGCCTGCGCCAGGCTTTGCAGGATCATGGTCTTACCGGCTTTAGGCGGCGATACGATCAAGCCGCGTTGACCTTTTCCGATAGGGGCGATTAAATCGATTATGCGTCCGGTTAAATCTTCGCTGGTGCCGTTGCCCTGTTCAAGGACGAATCTTTGTTTGGCAAATAGGGGCGTCAGGTTTGAGAAGGTGATCTTGTTCTTGGTGTTTTCGGGGGGTTCAAAATTGATCTGGTCAACCTTGAGCATCGCAAAATAACGTTCGTTATCTTTGGGCGGTCTGATCTTTCCGCTAATCGTATCGCCGGTCTTTAAGGAAAATCGTCTGATTTGACTGGGTGAAACATAAATATCGTCAGGACCCGCTAAATAGGAACAACCCGGCGTCCGTAAAAAACCAAAACCATCCTGTAAAATTTCCAGAACGCCATCGCCAGATATATCGTCGCCCGCTTTCGCCTGTTTTTTCAGAATGGCAAAAATTAAATCCTGCTTTCGCGACCTGGCTACATTTTCAAGTCCAAGGGACTCGGCGATTTCAATAACTTCACTTATTTGTTTTAGTTTTAACTCAGTTAGATTCATATAAAAGATAACTCAAGGAAAAGTACATACGGCGCTAAACCGCAACTACTAGGACAGGATATAATTCAGGGGTGTAGTTTGTCGGACGATGTGATTGGGTGCGCATGATTATCGCACCGCGTAAGTGTAACCCATGTACTCAGCCCCGTCCAACCTTTTGTGTCAGGTCTGAACCGGGTCTGAGTAATAAGATCAGCTTAAATATTGCTGTCGATAAACTTGGCAAGTTCCGATTTTGACAGTGCGCCTACTTTAGTCGCTTCCACTTCGCCGTCCTTAAACAGCATCAACGTTGGAATGCCGCGTACGCCGTAGTGCTGGGGCGTTTCCGGATTTTCGTCTATGTTTAATTTTACAACGGTTAACTTGCCTGCATATTCTTCGGCAATAGCATCCAGAATCGGTGCAATCATTTTGCAGGGTCCGCACCATTCAGCCC
Source organism: Methylobacter sp. (assembly GCA_049299935.1). Lineage (GTDB taxonomy): Bacteria > Pseudomonadota > Gammaproteobacteria > Methylococcales > Methylomonadaceae > Methylobacter_A. The sequence goes on from JBAQYH010000314.1 coordinate 1,760, forward strand.
AATAGTCAACCAATACGGGACCGGCAGCTTTAATAACAGTTTCGTTAAACTCACTATCGCTTACATGAAGGACTGAATCGCTCACTTTATTTCTCCAATTGTTAAAATCAAAACTATAGGAGGGATGAAGCGGGTAGTCAATCAATTTCAGCTGATTCGATTTTTACGTTATGCTATATACCCTATGAACAATACACACTTAACCCAAATCCGCTTCAGCAATCTTGAATTGTCTGATTCTATCTTACGCAGCTTGAAAGACGCCGGTTTTAATCACTGCACCCCTATCCAAAGACAAGCCTTACCTTTATTGTTACGGGGCAAGGATATTGCGGGGCAGGCTCAAACCGGAACCGGCAAAACCGCCACTTTTTTGCTGGCCACTTTTCAGTATTTAATTAATGATGCCGAAGACGACGATGCAGAAGATAAAACCGATGAGGCTATCGACGTAGAAAAACCGGCGATCAAAGCCGTTGCCAAAAGCAAAAAAATCAACAATCCCAGGGCCATTATTCTCGCGCCAACCCGCGAGTTAGCCATTCAGATCCACAAGGATGCGCTGCAACTGGGCAAACACCTTAACCTTAAAATGGCGCTGATCTACGGCGGCACCGACTACCAAAAACAGCTGGACAGCCTAAAGGCCAATGTCGATATTATCATCGGCACACCCGGCCGCATCATCGATTTTTACAAGCAAAATGCGTTCACTCTGGATAACGTGAAAGTCACGGTGATGGACGAAGCCGACCGCATGTTTGATCTGGGCTTTATCAAGGACATCCGCTATTTATTGCGTCGCATGCCGCCGCCGGACCAGCGTTTGAATATGCTGTTCTCGGCGACTCTATCCTATAAGG
>JBAQYH010000315.1:0-1983 GCA_049299935.1 Methylobacter sp.
GCTTCGTCGAGGTTTTTGGTTAAATCCGCTTTGAATTCCAGCGTGGCGCCTTGGATATTGTTCATGCTGCCGTACAGGCGGACGCCTTCTAATGCAAACTTGCGCAGATCGATTTCATGGCCGCCTCCGCGCCCGGTCAGGTAGTGGTTGGTCTTGTGCTTAGCCGCATCGCCCAGCGGGTGTTTATCTACGGTCAGCTGGTAAAAGCCCAGGTCGTACAGCCATTCTGTGGTTTCGCGGCCGCGATACAGGCGCGGCGAACGCGGTGCCGTACCCACCGCCAAATGCACTTTGCGGCCTGCCAGATGCAAGTCTTCCATCAGTTGTACGCCGGATTGGCCGGAACCCACCACCAGCACTTCGCCGGGCGGAAGTTGCTGCGGGTTGCGGTAATGCATCGAATGAACCTGGGTGATGTGGTCGGGAAGACTGTGCGCATAATCCGGCACAATCGGAATATCGTAGCCGCCGGTTGCCACGACCAAGTGATCGGCCGTGAACTCACCGGCGCTGGTCGTGACCTCAAGTCGGCCCTGATTGCCCCGGCGGACACGGGTCACGGCCACGCCTTCGTTCAGCGGTGCATTGACCTTTTCGGCAAAGGCTTCGACATACTCGACAATCTCGTCCTTGAGCATGAAGCCTTGAGGATCGTCGCCTTGATACGGAAAATCCGGCAGGCGGCATTGCCAGTTCGGGGTCACCAGGCAAAAGCTGTCCCAGCGGTCGTTGCGCCAGGAATGGGCGATGCGGTTTTTTTCAAAAACGATGTGGCTGATGGCAAGCTTTTGCAAATAATAGCTGACCGACAAACCGGCCTGGCCGCCGCCGACGATGATGACTTGGTAATGCGGGCGTTGGTTGTTTTGTTGATTGTTCATGGGGTTCTCTCTTTATTGGTGTGTGTGGTTTGTGATTGTTCTCGTTTCCGCGCTTGTCGTTAGCTGCCTATCGGCCTGTTTTTCGCCTAACGCCAGGCCAGGGACTACCTGAATGATGACGCCCTGTTTTACTCTCGTTCCCACGCGCTGCGTGGGAATGCAGTCAAGGCGCGCTGCGCCGCGAGTCACGGTCAATGTCTTGTGCGCATACGGGATGCAGCGCGTCCAGCGCCGCGTCACTGGCATTAAGTTAAGAAATTACGCTGGTTCCCACGCTCCAGCTTCGCGAGACGGGAAGCTGGAGCTTCCTCCACTGAATTCCCAAGCTGGAGCTTGGGAACTAGCGCAAACCCTCTTTTTCTGGAGATGGCTTTACCATCAGCTTGGTTTTGGATGGACTTACCCGATAAACGCTTCCACCAAAACCTTTGGGTTTTCAATGTCCGAAAACCGCGAGGCGATAGTTTCAATTTCGCCCAACTGACTCATTGCGCTGGAGCAGGTATAACCGTATTTTTGCCGAACCCGCTCGCTGGCGATTTGCAAAGCCGCCCGGCTACGGGCGATAAAATCATCCAATTCGTAGGTTTCGCCCGGATTGAAAAAATCCTTGACCACCTGTGACGGCGAATAACAAAGACTGGTGGATTCGTCCGGCCAACGGACGCGAAAACGCATTTCAGGCATGGGTAATTCCTCTTGGATGAGTGGAACGGAGGGACATGGTTAAACCTCCGGTTTGAGTTCTATGCCGCAACCGGTCAACGGTTCTGCATGTAAATCCCATAACAGTTCCTCGCTGTCGGCATCGGCAAGGCGCAGGCGGCCGGAATCATCGGTTTCGCCGATCACCGCGCAAGCAATGCCTCGTTGTGAGAACCGTTCGATAACGGCTCCGGTATGCTCGTCTTCCACGCTCAGCACAAAGCCGTAACTGGGAAAACAGCACAGCCAGCGTTCTAACGGAATATCCGGCGGGCGCGGTATCGCGGCCACATCAATTACGCCGCCCAAGCCGGAGCACTCCAGCAGCATCAGCACCGTGCCGACCGTGCCGGCCATGCTGATGTCCTTTGCCGCCGCGCACAGCCCGGCTTCGGCG
>JBAQYH010000316.1:0-2480 GCA_049299935.1 Methylobacter sp.
ATGTAGGACTATATCGATGTGAAATTTTTTATCCGGACTATTCGTTGGCCCCATGTGCTGTTACTAAGCCCATATATGAGACGCATGAACACGCAATGTTGGACGTAGTCGAGATATTTAAAAAGAACATGCCCGACAAGCCGATTAAACAATGGCCTGGGCATTCTTAAGGCAATGGGATGGACTCCTCCCACCTATCGGCATCAATGTGCCAAGCTGATATGATTATATCTATCAGACAAACTAGCGGAGGAGTCCGACATGAATATTAAACGAGTAGGTATAGATTTGGCAAAACAGGTATTCCAATTACACGGTGTTGATAGCCAAGAAAAAGCCGTGTTACGCAAACAGTTACGCAGGGCGCAAATGCTCGATTATTTTAAAAAGTTGCCGCCCTGTTTGATTGGTATGGAAGCTTGTAGCAGTGCCCATTACTGGGGTAGAGAATTACAAAAGCTGGGGCACACCGTCAAACTGATGGCTCCACAATTTGTAAAGCCGTATGTTAAAAGCAACAAAAACGATGCTAACGACGCAGAAGCTATTTGCGAAGCGGTTGCGCGTCCCACTATGCGCTTTGTTGCTATTAAAACCATTACCCAACAAGACATCCAGGCAGTTCATCGTATCCGCAGTGAGCTGGTGCAACATCGTACCGCCAAAGTCAACCAAATCAGAGGCCTGCTCGCCGAATATGGCATCGTAGTTGGGCGGCGTGTAGACACGCTTCGTACCGCCTTGCCGCTATTGCTTGAAGATGCCGAAAATGGCTTGACCATTGACTTTAGAATGCTGCTTGAAGACTTACAACAAGATCTCGCTACGCTGGATGAGCGTGTTGGCGACATGGATAAGAAAATAAAAACACTGGCCAGCAGCAACACTGACGCCAAACGCTTGCAACAAATCCCCGGCATTGGCCCGATTACCGCCACGGCCTTGATTTGCGCTATCGGTGACGCCAAACAATTTAAACGCGGAAGAGACATGGCCGCTTGGCTGGGTCTAACGCCGAGGCAACACAGTAGCGGCGGCAAAGACCGATTATTGGGTATCAGCAAGCGTGGCGATGCTTATCTGCGCACGCTACTGATTCATGGCGCTCGATCCGTGCTAAAAGTCGCGGGGAAAAAGGACAATCCGCGTAGTCGCTGGTTACAAAATTTATGTAGCAGACGCAATAAAAACATTGCAGCTGTCGCCTTAGCCAATAAAAATGCGCGTATAGTTTGGGCGCTGTTAACTAAGGAAGCCGATTACCTGCCGGAGGGCGAACCGGCTTGAGTTCGAAGGCAAGCCTTCAAACCCAAGCCGGTTGAGAGAAAGGAATCATCCACCCACGATTGTGAAGCATAAACTACTGATGGAAAACAGGTCGAACCGACGTTTGCAAAACCTTACGAATCCGCTGTGCCTTGAGCACGATAAGGCGATTAGGAACAAACGTGCGAATAGCCCATTATGGCCAGAGCACAAAAGCTCAAATCAAAGGCCGGATATACGTGTGCAGTCGTACCCCAATCCAGAAGTGGTGAAATGCTTGCAAAACGGGAGGAGTCCATATACGGGTAATACACCAAGCGAATGACCAGCCCCGTTTTGTCTGCAAATTCAACCAGCCTTTGCAAATACTGCGTTCGGTGACCGCTACACTCCGGGCCGTTGTCCGAGTTGATCACCAAGGTGCGAATATCGGAGAACGCCGGTTTTCGCTGCACCCACCAAGCTTCCAGGCCATCCACCATGAAATCACTGGTTTTGTGACTTTCCCCGAAAAACAGGAAAGACTGACCCGTCACCGGCTCCAACAGCCCCCCTGGAATCAATTTTTCTTTGCTTGCCATGTCGTGATCAAGGGCTTCGACCGCTTCAAGGCCTCGTGATTTTCCACCCCGGGAATACTCGCCAAGGTTTACGGTAGCCTTGGTGTCCACGCTAATCCGCAACGTCGTCGGATCGGCATCGGCCTCTCTATTGAGCTGGCTCACATTGGCGAATATCAGGTCAGTCATTTCGTTTTTTTTGGACTTTGCTCTTGGCAACCGTCCGACGACGATAGCCTTGTCGATTCAACAGATCGCAGAAAGTCCGCTCCGCCGGTAGCTCGTCTTCTGTATAACCCTTATCAAGCAAAGCATTGCGAACAGCTTTGGCGGTAAAGTGAGTGTGCAGCAAGGTCGTTCTCAGGTGACTGTCCGATTCACTGTGCGGCTCCAGGAGGCGTTCAATGTCCCTTAACAGTTGCGGATTGTTCTCTTCAACTTTTTTCTTCCCTCGTGCCGATACATCACTGAGACAACGAATACCCGTGCGAAGTTCATTGATCCCCAACTCCACGGAATGTCGATTCCAACCCAGCACGTCCTCGGCTTTACGCGATTTCCCTTCCAGCAAGGTTTGCACAACATCACCCATAGCTTGTCGTCTATAGTCATAGGGAATTTGTTTCACCAGACGGGTAATCAATTCCGAAAGCT
>JBAQYH010000317.1:0-3532 GCA_049299935.1 Methylobacter sp.
CCGCGTGGGAATGCAGTCAAGGCGCGCTGCGCCGCGAGTCGCGCGCAGACAGGACGAAGCGCGTTGTAACTCAGGCAGGGCGGGCTACGCCGCGAGTCACGATCAACGTCTTGTGTATACCGGACTCAGCGCGTCCGGCACTGTATTCCCACGTAGCGCGTGGGAATGAGGAGTCCTGCGACCAACATCTTGCGTATACGGGACGCAGCGCGTCCGGCACTGCATTCCCACGCGGCGCGTGGGAACGAGGAAAAGTCGGCAGGCGAAGCCGGCGCGCCCTCTTTACTTTCAGTTTGATGTTGACGCTATTCGCTTCGGGCGTTGGCAACGCCTACAGCGCGGCTAAAAAACACGCTGCCGAGGGCAGCGTAAAAACCGTCAGCCTATGGACGTATTCCGGAGTCAATACCGGCGAATATGCGGTTCTCAAAGCGTCGGTAGAGCGCTACAACGCCGGACGGCACGGCTATTACATCGAAGCGCTGCCTTCCACTATCAAACGTTACGACGAGCGGATTCAAGAGGCGGCGGAGGCCGGGACGCTGCCTTGCCTGCTGCAAGCCGACGCGTCGCTGTTGTATGCGATGGCCTGGAGCGGCTATTTGCAGCCTATCGATCAATTAATGCCGAAGCCGCTGCTGGACGATATGTTGCCGTCGATTCTGGCCCAGGGCCGCTACGACGACCGGCTGTATAGCCTCGGCCAGTTCGATTCCGGTTTGGCGTTGTGGGGCAACCGCCGGTTGCTGGATAAAGCCGGGGTTCGCATCCCGACCCTGCAAGCGCCGTGGACGCTGGCGGAATTCGAGCAGGTCCTGGACAAGCTCAGCAAGCTGCCGGGCGCGGCCGCGGCGATCGATATGGGGGCCGTTGAGGGTTACGGCGAATTTTATGCTTATGCCTATTCGCCGATTCTGCAAGGTTTCGGCGGCGATTTGATCGAGCGCAACCGCTACCGTTCGGCAAAAGGCGTGCTTGACGGCCCGCAATCGGTGGCGGCGATGACCCGTTTACAGCAGTGGCAAAAAAAAGGCTGGTTCAGGGGGGAGAAGTCGGTAGCCGACGATTTCGTTAACGGCAAGGTGGCTTTGGCTTGGTTCGGCCACTGGCAGTATCTCTGGTACAGCCGGGAGCTGGGCAAGGATTTGGCATTGCTGCCGATGCCGGATTTCGGCCACGGCATCAAGACCGGCATGGGTTCGTGGAGTTGGGCCATTTCCAGCACTTGCAAGGAAGCCGGCGGCGCCGCGGATTTTTTGAACTTTTTAATGTCGGAAAAGGAGATTCTGCGCATGACCCTTGTCAACGGGGCCATTCCGGCGCGGCGTTCGGTGTTGGCGAAGTCGCCGCTGTACGGCGAGCGCGGGCCGTTAAGGCTGTATGTGCAGCAACTTAATGCCGGGCTGGCGGTGCCTCGTCCGCAAACCCCGGCGTACAGAACGATCAGTAAAGTGTTTGCCGGCGCCGCCGTAGCGATTATTGCCGGGGCCGATGTGCAGACCGAGTTGAGCCGGGCGGCGGCGGAAATCGACCGGGATATTGCCGAAAACAGGGGGTATGCGAATGATTGAGAACCAAGGGCAACCACAAGGGATTGCCCCTACATACACGTACCCTACGAGGCTCATCACTGTTTTCGGCGCTTTAATCCTGAGCCTTGTTGTATTCGTTTTGGGCGCTAACGAGGCAGTCGGAGCCGATAAGAAAACGTCGGCGGGTAACGCAAAAACCATCAATCTATGGACGCATCACGAAGACATTAGCACTGAATATGGAGCCGTCAAGGCCTCGGCGGCCCGGTACAACGCTGGCCGGCACGGCTATCGCGTCGAAATCCGACTATTCGGTAAAAGCGATTATGACGGCCAGATCAACCAAGCGGCGGCGAACGGTTCGTTGCCTTGTTTGCTGGAAGCCGACGGTCCGCATCTGTATACGCTGGCATGGCGCGGTTATTTGCAACCTATTGAACAATGGCTGCCGAAACCGTTATTGGACGATGTGCTGCCGTCGATTTTGGCGCAGGGGCGTTACGACGGCCATCTTTACAGTCTCGGCCAGTTCGACTCCGGTCTGGCGCTGTGGGGCAATCGCCGATTGCTGAATAAAGCCGGGGTTCGTATGCCGACATTGAAGGCGCCGTGGACGCTGGCGGAATTCGAACAGGTTCTGGACAAGGTCAGCAAGCTGCCGGATACGGTTGCGGCGATTGAAATGGGTACGAATGACAATGTAGCCGAGTTTTATCCCTATGCGTTTTCGCCGATTCTGCAAGGTTTCGGCGGCGACCTGATCGAGCGTAACAGCTATCGTTCGGCAAAAGGCGTGCTTGACGGCCCGCAATCGGTGACTGCTATGGCCCACTTCCAGCAATGGTTTAACAAAGGCTGGGCCAAACAGGATGCCGTATTAACAGAGGTTAACGGCCAACGCAAAGTTATCCTGAATCGATTCGATCAACTTGCCAGCGATTATTTTGCCAACGGCAAGACCGCTTTGTCCTGGTTGGGGCATTGGCGGTATCGATGGTACCAACAAAAGTTGGGCAAGGATTTGCTGTTGCTGCCGATGCCGGATTTCGGCAGGGGCATCAAGACCGGCATGGGCTCGTGGAGCATTGCTATGTCCAGCAGCTGTGGCGATCCCAAGGCCGCGGCGGATTTTCTGGTTTTTTTAATGTCGGAGCAGGAGATTCGGCGCATGACCGATGCCAACGGCGCAGTGCCGGCGCGCCGGTCGGTGTTGGCGAAGTCGCCGCTGTACGGCGAGCGCGGGCCGTTAAGGCTGTATACGCAACAGCTCAATGCCGGGCTGGCGGTGCCGCGCCCGCAAACCCCGGCTTACAGCACGATCAGTAAAACGTTTGCGGGCGCCGCCGTGGCGATTATCGCCGGTGCCGATGTGCAAACCGAATTGAGCCGGGCGGCCGAGTTGATCGACCGGGATATTGCCGAAAACCTCGGCTATCAGAGTTATTAGGAAGATGATGTTCCGGAAACTCTTCTTTAAGTTTCTTGCTCCCGTAGGGCGCGCCGTGCGCGCCTTAGATTCCAAAGCCCCTATAGCGAATGCCCTTAATTCAGTAGGTCGGACATGCTGTTTATGCCCGACATTCTCATGGTTCAAATTGTCGGGCAACGAAAAGCTGTTGCCCGATCTACCTAACTTGGATGTAGGCCGGAATAAGACCGCCCGGCGACAGCCAGGGTGGGCGTTTCCGGCAATCGGAGCTACCTCCCCCATCCGTGGGGTCGTACCTCCTGCATCCATGCAGTCGTGTGCCGTATCCGACATTCAACGCCGACAACGCCTGATTTTTTGGCTCGGCGCCGCGTTCATTTTGATGCTGCTGGCCTTTCCCTGGGTAGCGCCATTTTTTATGGCTTGAGAGGATTCCTATATGACAATTAAATCTGGTTTGTTAATTGTAAGCCTGTTGGCAAACACTCTGTGGATACCTGCAGTCCATGCGAAAACAACTGTTGAACAGCCAAACCGGCAGCAAACGGTGACGCTGAATATACAAAACATG
>JBAQYH010000318.1:0-1588 GCA_049299935.1 Methylobacter sp.
TTCCATTGCTATCGAGGATCTTATGAAACAGTTATTGTCACTCATTGCAATTTCCATAATGTTAGTTGTATGCCAGAACGCATCAGCGCGCGAAAAAACAACAAAACCGGCAAAAAACGACGCCTTACAGTGCGCCGCCTTTAGCCCCTATGTGGGCAAGCTTAGCCCCGATTACGGCGCTCACCCATCCAAAGAATTAATTGACGAGCTGCTGGATAAATTAGTCAAAGAAACCCCTTTCCGCTGCATCATGACTTACGGAGTCATGAACGGCCTGGAATATACCTTTGCCGCCGCCGAGGCCCGGCATCTTAAAGTCATCGCGATCATCTGGCTGGATGATGACATCGCCGTCAATTCGCGGTCTATAACTGCGGGGATTGGGGCGGCAAAAGCCTATCCCAAAACCATCATAAAACTGAGCTGCGGCTCCGAAGTCAGAACCCGTCACAACTATGCGTTTGACGGCGAAATCACCCGTTGCATCAATGCCCTGCGCGAAGCGGGCGTAGCCCAACCGGTCACCACCATAGATACCTGGTGGGAATGGTGCAACCGCGTGTCGCCCTGTCATATAACCAATTTCGGCGCGCAAGTCGATTGGATAGGCATCAATGTGTTCCCGTGGTGGGAAAACAAACATTCCGACGTTCTTCCCTGCACGCCGGCAAACAAAGCAGCTGATTTTCATATTGCACGGATTGAAGATGTACGCCGAACCTATCCCGGCAAAGAAGTCATCCTGACCGAATTCGGCTGGCCGAACGGCCCCGAAGGCAGCATTGAAACCAATAAGTTCACCCAGCAGCGTTGCGGCGTTGCGGGCAAGAAAAACCAGGCGCTGGTCGTTAAATCGACCTTTAAAAAACTGGCTGAAAAAGGCTGGTCCGGCATCGTATTCGAAGCCTTTTCAGAGAACTGGAAACCGGGCGAAGAAGGCGACTTCGGGCGTTTCTGGGGGATTTGCCAAGGAGAGCCGCCGTATGCTTGTATGCGTTTTTAGTGCGCGGATGTGCTGAACGCATCAATAAGCAATGCGCTCGTTGCCCGGCACAGCCTACGGCCCTAAAATATGATTACGCATTACAATCGGCGCAGTTTATAATCGGCACCTTTTTGAATTTACAGCGTGTAGGATGTGCGCCTACCGCACTAATATTAACCCCTTAGTACGTGGCGTGACCTTGCTGCCCGGATGACATGGTCAGGCGAATGAAACCGGCACACGTGCTTTTAATTATCGATTTGTTGAGAACCGTTTTAAATGACAAAAGTTAAACTAACGCTACTTATTTTAAATGCCGTATGGTTGTTTGCCGTGTCCGAGGTTAGTTACGGCCGCCATGCCGCCATCATTATTGACGCAGATAACGGTAACGTCCTGCATGAAGTAGAAGCAACTCAGTCATGGTATCCCGCATCGCTGACCAAGCTGATGACGCTGTATATGACATTCGACGCGTTGAAAGCGGGTCAAATTCATCTGCACGACACCTTAACCGCATCCAGTCATGCATCGCAGCAACCCAACAGCAAACTGGGCTTAAGACGCGGCGAGCGCTTAACCGTCGAAGACGCTATTTTGGCG
>JBAQYH010000319.1:0-8808 GCA_049299935.1 Methylobacter sp.
CACGAATTTCTTGATAAAGTCATCCGAATTTGTGCTGTTCGTATACACCGCATCAAGCGCCGGAGTTTGCTCCATCAATTTAAATCGGTTCGCAGCCTCTTTTACTGCCGGAGCATACACCCCGCCATCGGGGACCGAATCCGTTACCGATTTTTTGACTGCATCGCGTAACGCTCCCAATGCGGCATTGGTAGCAGGGGGGTTGCCTGGCCCAGTATGGGAGTTGATCAGTTTCAGCAGGTGATCGGATTCCTCGATAGTGAACGGCTTGGATTGCTGACCGGTTAATAAACCGAAAGATTCGAATTTCTTTGCCACGCCGGACGGGATGGCTTCCCGGAAGTCGTTTTGAATACGCGCGTAATCCTGCGCTAATCCCTGTAGTGGAATATCCAGGTCTTTGCCTGTCGAGTTCCTCGCTTGGCCGTACAGGTCGCCAATTCGTTTTCTGAGCCCCTGGTCAAATGTGTTCAGCGTCTCAATGCCTTTAGTGCCAGCCTGATAGTTGCTGACAGGATCGCCTGCCAGGTTTTGCATGGTAGAGCGCAATTGCTGTTCCTGTCCTTGCAAGTGCATTCCGATTTCAGGGATTGCGCCGCGCAAGTTTTTTTCGTTAGTGAATTGCCTTGGGTCTCGGGTTAATTGGCCCTGTAGAGGCTTGATGCCGAGCTTTTCAAAGTCGGTTCCGCGCATTAACGCGCCTGGATCGATCTTTTCGCCTTTCTTGAAACCTTCAAACACTCGGCTTTTGACAGCATCCAGATAGCCGGCCGGCAAAGTGGCGCGATCGATGTTCATTTCGCCTAGTGCCTTGTTTACCGCATCGTCTGTTTCGGCTGCCGCGCGGGTTAATAGCTCCGCTTCCGGTACCGGCTTGAGCGCCTTTCCCAGCTTGTTTCCAATACCTGCCAGCGCTGTTGATGTCAATCCTCCAGCAGCGCCGCCGATTCCGGTTTGTATCGCCTTGTTCGCCCAAAAATCTTCATTGGTTGTCGGCTGCATCGCGCCCGCCGCCGCGCCCAGTCCTAGCCCTTGCAGCGCTTTACCGCCCAGCGTTACCGCTTGCGGGGCTTTTGTCGCTAACAGCAGATTGGCGGGGCTTAGCACATTGCCGACAAGACCAGCAAAGTCAGTGCCGACATTGGTTCGCTCTTTCGCCTGCTCCATTTGTCGATTATAGCCAGCAATGCCGCCGCTGATTTTTCTGGACAACGCATCAATGCGGCTGTCGTCCGGCGCGATAGCTTCCACCCCTTTTGACAATAATTGCGCGGTTCCCAAGAACGGGTCCATCGCCCCTTTGCCAAGCCGCGCTATAGGATGTGCATTGGCGCGATCCTCTGCGGTCGGTTGTACCTGCTTGAAATGCTGTGTCGCAAATTCCGTGACTTGATCCGGCGTGGTGCCGTCTGGAACCTCGAATTTTGCGATACGACCATCCGGCATTTGAATTTTTGCGATTGGCATTATTCGAACCCTAAAAATTTAATCCGGCCTTGTGAGGATTGTTCAGCTTGAGGAATAGCCTGATTCATGCCGGCTTTTGTCTTGCTTACCTGCAATCCTTGCCGAATACGATCAGCAGCCTCGTCTATCGCCTGAATAAATTCGGCCTCAGACATATTCGGATCAAGCCGCGCAATGGCGTCAGTCGCCTTTTTGCCTTCAATCTCGGTGATCTGCCCTGTTCCCCTGAGTTTTTGAATGGCCTCCAGAAATTGCCCGCCCTTAATTTGATTCAGGCGAGCGTTAAAGTTCGCGCCTTGCGTACCCGGAACCCTGCCGCGCATGGACAATAAATCAGGCATTCCGACAACATCAGGCAATCCAGGATGTTGTTTAAGGTCGCTCAATAATTGCATGGCATAAGCCGCGTTATCTTCCGCCCCAGGTAATGAATTTCTTGCTTCCGCCTGTGCCTCAGCTTGTTTTTTTAAGCCTGCGCCTTGCGCCTCCGTTACGATGTCGGCTTGTTTCTGCTGTGTCTTGGTCGGCCCGGTAATCACGCCGCCTTGTTGAGCATAAACGGGAGCGCCTTCCTGGCGTGAAATGGCGGAGGACAGCGCCCGCAAAACCACAGGGTCTTTTAGATTTAACGCCGCATCGGGCCGGTAGCCGGTGAAGGCAGACAGGTTTTTGATGTAGTTTGGCGTATCGTTTTCATTCGGCGGTGCCCATGTCGATGCAATCGCTGATAACGTATTAATGCCCCTGTCGCCATACAATGCCAACTGCTTTTCAATCGCGTCTAATCCCCCCGATCGGCTCCCGAATTGCTGGAATTCCTGCTTGCCGGGTACGCGCATATTGCCGGGATTGGTTCCCGTAAAGTCGCCGTAAAAGCCTTTCTCGGTGCCTTGTGGCGTTTCGCGCTCAACCAGTGCGCCTAATCCTTCGCCGCGTTTCTTTGCCTCTGAGATGGTCGCCAGCTTTCCTGGATTGGTCATTGCTGATTGATAATCAGTCATGGCTGATCGACTGGGGATGAAAGCTCCGTCCGGCGTTCGGTATCCCGCCATACCGCCGAAAGTTTCTTCTTTCGCTCCGGGCGGAATGTACCATTGCCCGGGCGTGGCCGCAGCGAATTTATTTGGGTTCTGCAATTGCTCTAGTTGCGCCCGCTTGTAAAGCTGATCCAATTCAAATTCTTGTTTTTGGCGTTCACGCTCATAATCGGTTTCACGCGCACCGACATAACCTTGCAGCAGGCCTTGCAGCCCAGCGCCCATCGCCGAACCAAAGTTTTGCGGATGCAAAGACGGACCGCCCGCCTGCATCATGTTCGCGCCGCCTAGCATCAGCCCGGTAGAGAGAGGGGATGGATTAAAGCGCAGATTTTGGAGTGTTTCAAGGAGTCCGGCCATTTTGCGATCCCATGTAGTCGTTTAAAATCAGCGAGCTTAATAAGCCGCTGGCAAGTAAATTAGCGCTGTTGCGTTGCATTGGGTCGAATGCGGCGAATTTTGATCTTATATTATGCGGCTCTTTTATTAGGTATGCCGGGCCGAGATTTTTACCATTAGGTGTGGTATAATTAGTAATTCTTAATGCATCATGCCCACTTTTAAATGCATCAACAACAGCGCCAAACACCTCCGAATTTAAAGCATCGTCTGGAAGCGGAAGAGATGCTGGCCGCTCTGTGCGGTGCAAAAGAGGGAGCACATTTGCTCCCGCATTGCCTATTAGATCGCCAGATTTCCCCTGTGCAAGGTCAGCGAATTCATTTGCAAGATGAGGATTATCAGCCATCGACACGCCTAATTTTCCAACCGGGCTACGACTAACGCCGCCACCCTCAAATAAAGAAAAGGCTGGGAATTCTGACGATGTCCCATGGAACATGTCCCTTTCAGAAAACCCCATAGCTTTAGCCCTATCCATCGCCGTATTATCAGGCGGCAAGCCAAGCCCGCCTTTCTCTATAGACAAAGCCGCGTTTTTCTGTGCTATCTTATGCGCCTTGCTGAATTCAGTTTCAGGTAAACTCATCGCAACCCCGCTCCCTTTTCTGTTAATCAGCCGGTCAATCGACACATCAGACAACAGCCCACCGCGCAATGGATAAACCTCGCGCCGTTGCTGCATATCCATTTCAAGACGGTCCTGAACCGCCCTGGCTTGCGCTTCGCCGGTTAATCGGCGGTAAGCGTCGAATCCATCAGGACTTGTTTTCCTTAATATGCCTATTTGTTTCTCTACTTCCGCATAACTTGGATATTTTTTCACCAACTCATTTAATAAAAATGAAGCCTGATTTTCATCAATCTCACCATTTAATTGACGATTAAATATAGCATCAGATTCATTTGCACCTTGCAAATAATCCGGTTCCTTCTCAAGAAAATTGAGCCTAGCCCTGGCTTTTTTGTATTCTGATTTTATGGCTTCCGGACTTCCACCCGTTTGCCACCCTTCCCGCGCCTGAATAGCGTGCTGTGTTTCGTGCGCCATGACAGATGATGAGTCGCGTTCCGTGCCGATGTTAAATTCCCATGAGTGCGGGTCGAACGATCCACCGCGCCCGGAATGTTCACGCACCCTCATATTCTCGATATGAGGGTAATTATCATACAATTCCGGGTGAAGATAAACATCATTGGCATAGCCGCTTTTCGCACCCATCGACCCACGGTAGAATGCCTGATTATCCGGGATTTCGCTAAACAGCGAACCGTCCGGCATCCGGCCGATCATGTGCTCTTTCCAGACCGATTCCGGGTCGGCGCCAGCGTCCAACAGCTTGACCGCTTTTTCAGACGCCTCTTTATTCCACCGCGCTGCTTTCGGCCCGATGAAGGTTCCCAAGGTCCCCCCGGCTGATTTAGGAGCAAACGGGATCGAACCGGTTTCGGCTAATCCCGCCAAATTCAGCGCCGCCTGTTGCCGCTCAATATCCAGCGGCGCGTATTGGTAAATATTGCCTTCATCCTGCGGCAATGGACGGCCCATGCCGGCATTCACCTGCGCATCAAGCCACTCTTTCGCCTTCAACAAGCCGGTCATCGGGTGCATCGCCGTGGAGGCAATCAGCGAATCATTCGGCCCGAAGCTTTGCCGGTTTAAGGTTTCGAGCAAACCCGCCATTTAGTACCTCCGCATTGGAATACCCATTGGGATCATTTGCGGACGCTGGAATGGCTGCATCGGTCGTTGCTGAGGCGGTGGCGGCATAATGACTTGCGGCTGTTGCTGTTGCGGCCCGCCCATCATCTGCGCCCCGGCCAGCATCATGTCAGGACCTTTGGCTTGCAGTTTAGATCCCAGCGTTGATAATAAACCCGGCTGCGTCGCCATCGGCGTAAATCCCTGAGCAGCTGCCTGTGGCAATGCTCGCGATAAAGCGCTGGTGGTCCCCGCCGCGCCTTGTATGGCCGGGCTGATCATGCCGCTGGCCGCCGCTTTGGAGGCAGCCTGTGGTAATGCCTGAGACAGAGCGCTGGCGGTTCCCGGTGCGCCCTGAACAACTGGACTCATGGATCCAGCTGCCGCTCCGGCTCCTCCCCCCGCCGCGCCGGAAATGCCGCCGCCGAGAGCGCCGCCAATGCCTCCCATCATCGCGCCTTTGCCTGGGTCGCCGCCCATCAATGCCGACCCTCCAGCGCCTAAGCCGGCGCCTATCACGCCGTTAATAAGCGCACCGCTGCCAATCGCGCCTAATGTCCCGCCGCCGAGAGCTGACGCCAATGCTGCCCCAAATGTTGTTCCAGATGCTATAAAACTCATTCCGCAGTCTCCGATTTAATTTCGTGATTTAATTGCATTTGTATTTTCTCACGAGCAATGGCGTATTGATCAATGGTATCAACCACGAGCGCCTGTTCTATTTCTTCGATATCCGTTTTATCACCGACTGCGTGGAACGTCGAAAACACGACATCCGTTTCCGCATAGCCAACCCGTTTTGCCCCGGGCTGAGAAACAAACGTAACCGGCCCGGTAAAAACACCCTGATCGTGTTCGCTCCAAATTCTCAGAGTTCCGGAAACCAGCTTTGCTAAATGCTCAGTCAAATGAATCTTGCCGGTAATCATCGTTCCCGCCGGTACCAGTATTTCCCGCTCATAAACCCCGCCAGCGAAATAATGCCGCGTCTCGATATCGACTTGCGGAAACTGCTTAATGACATCCTCTACAGCTTGCACGGCGTCGATCGCGTTCATTTACTGCCCCAGGCTGCTTAACAGCCCTGCCAGCCCAAGACCGCCGCCGATGATCTGCGCGCCGCCGCTGCCGTAAATCGGAACCTGCGCGGATGATACCGAACTCCCCCCCATGCCGGCGCCCGGCGAAACAATCGAGGCATATTGATTCAGAGCGTTTTGATACTGGTTTTGTGGCGCTTGCAGTAATGCTTGCAACTGGTTGAACGTGTTGTCCTCCAGTCCAAAAACCTGCTGCATGTTAGCAAATCCCTGTTGCGCATTTTGCGCGCCCGCCGCGCTTTGCTGCAAGTCCAAGTTGGCGTTAAATTGACCCAATCTTGCCATTAAATCACTGTTATATTGCTGCGCTGATAGATCGTTACCCGCGTTAAACTGGAGGTTTTGCAGACGCGCCGCATCTTGATTTGACGCCAGTTCGGAATTGAACTGGCCGAGCTGTGCCAACAGGCCGGAATTGTATTGCTGAGACGCTAAATTGTTGCCAATGTTAAATTGTGAGTTTTGCAATCTGGCCGCGTCTCTGGTTGTCGCAAGATTCGCGTTGAACTGCCCAAGTCGCGACATTAAATCGCTGTTGTATTGTTGTGCGCCCAAATTGTTGGTTGCGTTGAACTGCGCATTTTGCAGCCTCGCCGCGTCTTTGTTCATGGCCATATCGGCATTGAACTGGCCGAGCTGTGCAAGCAGTCCGGAATTATATTGTTGCGCCGACAGGTCATTGGACGAGTTGAATTGAGCGTTCTGTAATCGAGCCGCATCTTTGCCCATGGCAAGGTTTGCGTTGAACTGGCCCAATCTTGACATCAAGTCACTATTATATTGGGCGTTTTGCAGGCCCATCTGATTTAATGAATCTGCGGCCTGCGCTTTCCGGCCTTGCGCGTTTTCATAAGCAGAGCCAAACAATTGATTACCGGAATCCATCGCGGCAATGCCCAAATCTCGCGCATTGCGAGCAGCCTGCTGTAACGCCAGGCCTTCGGCGACACCTTGACGGCTTGAGCCATATTGCCCGGATGCAAACGCCTGATCCTCAAGCCCTGGCATGACCTGCTGGCCCATCATCGTCATGGCGTCCTGATAGCCGCGCAAGCTGTCATTGATGTTGCCCTGGTGCATCGCCGCAAGATACGGATTATCAGGACGACCCGACAAAATATCCTGCATAGCCCTGGTAGGGTCAAGCGCACCCTGACCGGCCCGCGCCGCTTGTAGGCTGACCTGTTGTCCGTTGACGTCTCTTGCGGTTGGGTTATATGTAGCCCCATGATAGGCAATTTGCTGTCCAGCAACATCTCTGGCCGTTGGATTGTAATTAGAACCCTGATAGGCAATCTGTTGTCCGTTTACGTCCCTCGAGGTAGGATTGTAAGCTGAGCTATAGGCATTTATTTTCTGTCCCGTAACACCCCTGGCGGTAGGGTAATATGACGATCCACGATAACCGATTCTCTGTCCGGTGACATCCCCGGCGGTCGGGTCGTATTGGCCGGACATAAAATCCTGACCAACATCCTGTAGCTGTCCAATCTGGCTATCCCGCTGATTCAACGTTCCTGAGTAGGCGTCATTAAGCCCTTGTTGCTGCGGGTTAAGCGTGTTGTATTGGCTGAAAAAGTTTTCCGCGCTGGGGAAGATACCGGTGCGCATAACTCCCTGCTTGTCTTTCTGCCCAACCAGATACGGGACCGCCTTAGCCCATGGCGTCGTCGTTGTGTTGCTGCTGGTTGACGCTGGCGGTGGTGATGAATCTGGCATATTAATTACCTCGTGAATTCATAATGATTAATTGTCCCTGTCTTTATAAACCCCTTCCGTGTGGCCCATCGATCCCAGCCTTTTCTGGCCGCAGATGTGCAATACCTAATCACGCCTACCGCATCCCCCATCAACATTAAAGCCGCCATGAAATTTGGAACAAAATCATCACATTTTCCATCGTGGTGCATGATCCAAATAAATAAACCTTTCCCATCGGGATACTGATAATCTTTAATTATAACGAACCCCTCATAATCTTCAGTAATCACATCTCTACCTATCAAGAGCGTCGCTTGTTTTAATTTTATTTCGTGGTAAACGTCTTCCGGCATATAGAACATCCCTTCCGAGCGTCTCTTTATTCCGCCAATGCCTTCGCGCACTGTAGGCCATATTGCATAAAGCTCGGCATCCGATGACACCGCCGAAACGCTCAGGTTATTAATGATGATTGCCATTTAGCCGTCCCA
Organism: Methylobacter sp.; assembly: GCA_049299935.1. Taxonomy (GTDB): domain Bacteria; phylum Pseudomonadota; class Gammaproteobacteria; order Methylococcales; family Methylomonadaceae; genus Methylobacter_A. The sequence goes on from JBAQYH010000319.1 coordinate 7,898, forward strand.
TGTTTCGCCTGACACATAGCCGATCCGTGTCCAGGCCGTCCCGTTATAAAAATAAATGCCCGCGCCTAATCCGGGGTCCCAATTTGTTCCGTCGGCATAGCGGATATCTCCGGCCGCCGGCTTTCCCGGCGCCACATGCGTTTTATCCAGATGTCCGGTTTCCAGCGCATTAATGGCGAACCGTAAATTTTGCAGCTCCTCCTCCAAAAACCGGATAAGCTCGTTGCTATCACGCGGTACCACGCCCGGTGTATAGGCCATTTACCACGCTCCAGCCGGCTGTACGTCAAGTTGGTAGCTATCGAGTCGCCATTGTGCCGCGTTGCCTTCCTCGAATTTCACGGCGATATAGCGGCCCGAGACCAGGCAATCATTCGCTAAAGTCGATCCGATTGTATGGGTCATATCGGTATAAGTCGGATCTGCGTAAGGATCATCGCTGACGCCGATGCTGACGCTGACCGTGGCGCCGGGCGTGCCGGTGATCCGTGGCCGGATGCCGCGCACGGTTTTCATGGCCTCTGGAGCCCCAAGGCTGAGGCCGCGTCGCTCAAGTATAGCATTGGGGATGCTGCCGCCTTGCGTACTGGCGCCATCCAATAAATATAGGTGAATATCATTGCTTGCCATAACCACGCTGGCCCGGGTAGGGGTAAAATCGTCTTTTTGCCAAGTGGAAATATCAGAATCCCAGGTAGCGCCGTCTTGATCCCATTGCCCGGACAGATTGTTGTTTACGCCTCCAAAATTCGCGTGATTGATATTCGGCAAATCCCGAAACGAGGTGGTCCGGTCCTTGTAATTCCAGACCATCGCTTTGTTGCAAACGGTATTACCCGCTGATGGAGAGCACACCAGAATTTCGTTGAAATACGGATTTTTGGTGACGAATACCTTATCGATGCCGTTTC
>JBAQYH010000320.1:0-2009 GCA_049299935.1 Methylobacter sp.
GTGTCTTCGTGGTGATACACTTTTATAGATTGCTCCTCCGGCATGTTGTCCGGCTTGGCAGGAACAAATATTTACAGAGAAAGCAGATATGGCTAAATGCCCAGTATGTGATTCAAGAAAAGGGAAAAGACAGTGCATCATTGTTAACGGATTAGTGTGCAGCTTGTGCTGTGGAACTATCCGCAAAGAAGACTCCTGTCTAAATTGCTCGTACTGTCAAAAACCGAAACGAAAATATAACGAAGTGCCGTCTTTTACCACCAATCAAATACACGAAAGTGCTGAATTGATGGGATATAGCGATGCTATTGAAGGCGCTTTTTACGCTTACGACATTGAAAACAACAAGACGCTAAAGGATGCCGATGCAAGCAAAATCCTTGAGCTGCTGATTGATAAATATCATTTTAAAGACGCTGAAATAAACTGCGATAGTCCTTTTTTATTGGCAGGATTTAATTTTGTCGATGCGGTGATAGGCAAGGATTTAGCGGATATTGATGAACTGGTCTTAGTAAAAGTCTTGAGTATTCTTAACGTTGTCGTGAAAAAGCTATCCAAAACCGGCAAAGAATACATGAATGTTATTCATCAATATCTAGGTGAAAAGCTTGCTTCCGATACGCCAACTTAAGTCAACTCTAGCCGTATAAGCCCTCTTTCGACGACACGTTGGTTTAAATAGAGCTATGTGGTTCAGGTATAGTAGAAATATTAGGAGCGGGGAGTAACCCCGTTCCGCCTGTAAATAAAACTTCGTGCTCTTCGTGCCTTCGTGGTGATAGCTTTATAGTCGACTTTTAAAAACCTCCCAAATTTTCTCCCTAGAGGAGTATTTTTATGACCAATACCCCATTTCCCATTCAAGATTATGCCTTGCTCAGCGATGAGGAATGCGATGCCCGGATTATCGCCGCCAAAGCCAAGCTAGGCCGCCGGTGCGTCGTGCTCGGACATCATTATCAGCGCGATGAAGTGTTCAAGCACGCCGATTTTTCCGGCGATTCGTTAAAACTGTCCAGGGATGCTGCAAAGTCCGATGCCGAATACATCGTGTTTTGCGGCGTACATTTTATGGCCGAAGTCGCCGATATACTATCCCGTCCCGAGCAGATCGCGATCTTGCCGGATATGGCGGCCGGCTGTTCGATGGCCGATATGGCGAACCTGATCAAGGTGCAAAAGTGCTGGGATGAATTGGCGCAAGTGATCGATGTGGAAGCCGAGGTTACGCCTGTTACCTACATCAACTCGGCTGCCGATCTTAAATCTTTTTGCGGCAAGCATGACGGCATTGTCTGCACTTCGTCCAATGCCCAGAAGATTTTGGAATGGAGCTTTGCCAAAAAATCCAAAGTGCTGTTTTTTCCCGACCAGCATCTGGGCCGCAATACCGGTTACCGGATGGGCATCCCGCTAGAAGAAATGGTCACCTGGGATTTCACCAAGCCGATGGGCGGCCTGACCGAGCAGCAAATCCGCAACGCCAAGATCATCCTCTGGAACGGCTATTGCTCCGTACATCAGGTATTCAAACCGGAGCATATTGATGATTTCCTGAAACGGTTCCCGGAAACCAAAGTGATTTCCCATCCGGAAGCCTCGTTTGAGGTCTGTCAAAAATCGGAATACATCGGTTCGACCGAGTACATCTTAAAAACCGTGCGCGAAGCCGAACCCAACACCCGCTGGCTGGTTGCGACGGAACTCAATCTGGTCAACCGATTGCACGACGAGTGCAAGGCGCAGGGCAAAAACGTTCATTTTATGTCGCCTACGCTGTGCATGTGCTCGACGATGTTCAGGACCGACCCGCAGCATCTGGCCTGGGTGCTGGAAAATCTGGCCGCAGGGCATGTGGTTAACCGGATTTCAGTGCCTGAGGACGTCGCGAAGTACGCCAAGAAGGCATTGGATAATATGCTGGGAGTCATGTAATGACAGTGGATTTTAATCGCCTGAAGCATTTTTCGATGACCTATGTGTTCATGGACGACGAAGAGATAGCC
>JBAQYH010000321.1:0-17534 GCA_049299935.1 Methylobacter sp.
TCGGCTTGCTGCCATTGAAATCCGGCCATCTTATCCGGAGCGGATCGGCCAAAATGCTCGGCTATCGCAAATTGCTCTTGCCCCAGTACATTAACCGTACAAACGCCGCTTTTCTGCATCAATTGATAAGAGTAATGCGAGGGATTGATACTGATCGCCAGCAACAAAGGATCGAAAGACACCTGCATCACCCAGGCCGCTGTAAAGGCATTTTGACACTCGCCAACGCCGACGCCAATCACATAAACGCCATGGCTGATCTGTTTGACCAACGCTTCCGCATTTTCAATCATGTTAATGCACCAGCTTGATGCGCATCGATAAATCGACCGCCCTGACATGCTTGGTCAATGCGCCGATGGAAATGTAATCGACGCCGGTCTCGGCAATTATCCTGATATTGTCCAGGCCGATATTGCCGGAAGCCTCAAGCTCTATGCCGAAGTTTAATTTTACCGCCACGACCAACTCTTCAAGACTAAAATTGTCCAGCATGATGCGGTCAGGCTTTGCGGCGACAGCCTCCAGAAATTCCTGCATCGATTCGACCTCCACTTCCACAAGAACCGACGTCAATTCGCGCGCCGCCCGGATGGCCTGAGCGATGGAGCCTGCCGCTATGATATGGTTTTCCTTGATCAAGACCGCATCATACAGGCCGATCCGGTGGTTATAACAGCCGCCGCAGGCTACCGCATATTTTTGCGCGTTTCTCAGACCCGGAATGGTTTTACGGGTATCCAGCACTTTGCAGCCGGTGCCGGCAACCGCATCGGCATATTGTCTGGCAACCGTTGCCGTTGCCGACAAGGTTTGCAATAAGTTCAGCGCGGTACGCTCGCCGGTCAGCAAGCCTCTCGCCGCACCGCTGAGCTTACATAAAACCGTATCCTTGCCGACCGCCTCGCCTTCAGCTACCAGCCAGTCGATATTAACGTCTGCATCCAGCGATTTAAATACCGCATCGAACCACGCCTGTCCGCAGAGCACCATGTCTTCACGGGTGACGACTTCGGCCTCAGCCGTCATCGATTCAGGAATGATGGCTGCGGTTATATCGCCGGAGCCGATGTCTTCGTCGAGGAAGGGTTTTATGTCTGCCATTTTTATGTGTTCTGTCATAAGTTCATCAATTCTGAAAGCACTCGTTCGGTGATCGTTTTTTCATTTTCCTTAACCAGGGTAGCCTGCCCTAGCCGCAGTTTTTCTGCCAGCCGATCTGGTTGTATTTCAAATATTTTTACGCCGTTTTTCCCAACAAACAGCATAGCTTCGGCATTTTTCCAAATCAGTTTGCCCCACTGCCGTCCAGTTTCCGAGGCAAAGGCAACCCAGCTTTCCTCTGCAAGATTGTTGGCCTGTGCCGAACTCTCGTCCGCTATCGCTTCGGCTTTTATTTGCCCGCCTTCAACGGACACCGCACTGACTTTATCAACATCGCCCGCGGTTTTTTTAGCTTCCTTTTTATCCATTAAGATAATATGCCATACCGCAAGATCTTTAAAAAAACGTGCCTGTGCGGATTTATCGTATGAAATTTGTTTCAAGCCGTTCCTTAATTCTGTAATCAAACCCGGCAAAACTTTTAAAATCTTCTTTCTTTCATTGTCACCAGCCGGGGGCATGACGCTTTCAATCAGCTCATCCATAGCCCGCACCGATTTTTCCCATTGCTCCGGTTGTTCATCTTTGCCTGCATAAGCAGCGAGCAAGACATCGGACCAAACATCGCGTAAAAAATCGACTATCAGCGTCGGCAGTTTTTTGTCCTTCATGCTTTTTTCAATGGCGATGGCGACTATTTTTCCGCCCGACTCCAATACTTGTTTATTTATCATCAACTGTCTGGTGTTCTGTTCGATATTCCGGTTGCGCTGTTTTTGCTTGCCCAGATAGTTCGAAAATTCATCCGCTTCGGCCTTCCATCCTGAAAGCTCGAAACCGTTGCCCTGAGTCAATTTTTTAACTGCGCTTGCGATACGCTCCTGAATTAAGCGGTCGTCATATTCATCGGCATTTAAAAACATTCCGGCCGCAAACAAATCATCGAGTAACTGCCTGACGGAATTGCCTGGGTTTGTAAAAACGCCGTACTGCCCCAAAGAGGCCGATGCCAGCGGTATTTCCAATTGTAAGATCGCCGTTTTTACCGGAGCTTCGAGCAATTCATCCCGCTCTATTTCGCTAAAAATTAAAGCCACCAAGTCCAAGATGTCTTCATCATGCCTGGCCAAAATTTTAACATCAATACTAAAACTCAACTCCTCCAGTTTTTTAAGTACCCGCCATTTTAACGGCTGCTTGTTTGCACCCGGTTCTGAGTCCGCATTAAACTGTTGAAGAACCAGCAATGCATTTTTTATTTCAAACTGTTCGTAAAATACGTTTCCTGACACTGAGATTAAATCGTAAGCGGAGGGAAATTGAGCCAATCGCCAAAGCTCCAGTTTTTTCTGTAACAGCCTAAACTCATCACTCGGCTGTTCTGAGATTGCAGGAGCCGGCTCAACTTTTTCCTTGATCTCACTGACCGCGTACAATGACGCCGGACTTGGTACACCGCTAAGCCGCGCCCTGTATTCATCGGCCTCGGCAACCATTCCTGCATCGTCCAAAGCACCAGCCCTGTCTCGCGACCTGAGCTCCAATGGCGCATGTCTGCCGGGAGCCGTCGTAGCGGCTTCGCACCGATTAATCAGTTCGCCATAAATAAATCCCAGCTGGCTGAAGACATTAGCTTCGAATGTTTTATACAGTGCAATCCGGCTGTCAGCATTAAGTTTCAACGGCTTAACGGCCTCAACCAAAGCGCGAACCAATTTTTCCGGAAAAATAGGATTTTGGCTGGCTGCAATAGTTTGTTTACCCTGCTGGAGTGCGAACTGCTTATTAAGGCTAGCCAATTCTTCATAAAATAAACGCTCGCACTGACGGATAATCAAAGTAACGGCATGATTTTCTTTTACCGCCTCATCGCTGATCAGCGAGGCCTTAGATAAGTCAAATTGCCCATCCGGGTTATTTGCAGTTTTCTGATAGCTGTCGTCGAAAAAATCGTTAACTTTGAGCAAATAATTTTGCTTAATATCTCTGCGAACCGAACGAAGATATTCCAGCAATTTTATATATTGATCCTTGCTCATTTTTTCGCGATTCTTGCCCAGCTGCATGCCGAATTCAAGATCGACTCGCATGCAACAATCATCAACCGCTGTCTCAAAATGCTGAAAAAAAACCGACTTGATTTTGCCTAACATCGCCGCCTTATTTGCTTTGACCAAACCTGAATTTATTTGATGTCGATTATCCATAGCAATAGTTCTGCTGTCATTTAAAGATAAATTAGTCATGACCTAGTCTCCACGTAGCGTTGTGACTAATAATATGCGTATTTATCCCTCATACTGTGCTTTGTTTCCGTTTTTTACTTCTTTGACCAACCCATGAAAATAGACCAACACCGGTTAACCGGAATTCCCCAAACTCCGTCACAAAACTTTGATGAAAGGCCCGACCCAACGGATATTTCATTGCTGGTTATCCACTGCATCAGTCTTCCGCCCGGCGAGTTCGGCAATGATTATATAGACCGGCTGTTTTGCAACCGCCTGAATCCTGACGAACACCCGTATTTTAAGGATATTTATCAACTCAAGGTATCCGCACATTTACTGATTAAGCGCGATGGGAGTTGTATTCAGTATGTGCCATTTGACAAGCGCGCCTGGCATGCGGGGAAATCGGTCTACGAGGACCGCGAACGGTGTAATGATTTTTCTATCGGCATAGAACTTGAAGGCACAGAATATATTGACTATACCGACCGGCAATATGAGCAACTCGCCGCCGTGACTCGCGCCCTGCTTGGAGCTTATCCGAAGCTGTCGACGCAGCGCATTACCGGGCATAGCGACATTGCGCCGGGTCGAAAAACCGATCCGGGCGCATCGTTTGACTGGCAGAGGTTTTTAGGGTTGTTGAAAAAATAGAACACGGATGACACGGATTAAACGGATAAGCACTGATTTAATAGCGCAAACAAACTTGGCCCGTAACTACTCAGCAGTTAGAAAATTCTCATAGTAGGACTTGCCCCCTCTCCTGCTGGACGACTACATGGAAGCAGGCGGTAGAGGAATTGCCGAGAAGGTCAGTTTAAACAGGAAAAAGGCTTTATTTTGATTCCCCTCACCCAACCCTCTCCCACTGGAGAGGGCTTTTCCGCATCGCTGAGTCTTACCTTGACCAATACTAAAAATCCGTTTAAATCCGTCCTATCGGTGTCGCCTAGAGGCGCCTACTTTTGGCATCCGTGTTCTATTATAAGACTTTACCTCTACACTGAATCTGGCTGTTTCGGATGCCCGAAGCCGAACGACTCCGCCAGCATTAACATCACACCCAGAGTAATAGCAGAGTCTGCAATATTAAAAGCGGGCCAATGCCAAGCATCGTAATAAACATCAAGAAAGTCGATCACATAACCGTAAGCCAGCCGATCGATCAAATTGCCGACAGCCCCGCCAAGAACCAGCGCCAAAGCCACCGCCAGCAAGGTCTCGTGTTCCTTCAACCGGGTCAGCCAGACCGCTATGCCCGCGCTGATCGCCAAGGCCAATCCGGCAAAAAACCAGCGCTGCCAGCCGCCGGCTTCGCTGAGGAAACTGAACGCCGCGCCGGTATTGTGCACATAGGTCAGTTTAAAGAACGGCATGATCTCAATGGATTCATACAGCTGCATGGAGCCCGCTATCGTAAGCTTACTCACTTGATCCAGGATTACTGCCAGCAGCGACAGCCATAGCCATTTCAACATAACGAATCTACGCATATTGCCGGTTTTCGCCATCGCCCGCTACGTTTTCCACGCAACGGCCGCACAGTTCGGGATGTTCCGCTGTCTTACCCACGTCAGGCCGCTGGTGCCAGCAACGCACGCATTTTTCATGCTCAGAAACGACCACTCTTAATTTGACACCGTCGATTTCTGTCTGAATGGCGTCTTCAGGCGCACTGCCTTCAGCCATGACCGATGCATTGGAGGTAATAAAGATAAAACGCAGTTCATCCGACAAGCGGTTTAAGTCATCGAAAAACTCCGCATTGCAGTACAGTTCGATTTCCGCATTCAATGAGGAACCGATGTCGCCTTTGGCCCGGCTTTTTTCCAGCTCCTTACCGACAGCGGCCCGGACGGCCATGACTTTTTGCCAGAACTCGCGGTTCAACGCGGCATCGTCATCCAGCTTGACCAAGCCCTGATACCAGGTTTCCAAAAACACCGACTCGCTACGCTCACCCGGCAGGTATTGCCAGATTTCATCAGCCGTATAACTGATGATCGGCGCCAACCAGCGAGTCAGGGCTTCAAGCACATGGAACATCGCGGTTTGCGCCGAACGCCGCGCCAAGCCGTCGGCTTTTGCGGTATATTGACGGTCTTTGATGATGTCCAAGTAAAATCCGCCCAGATCGATCACGCAAAAATGATGCACTTTCTGATAGATATGCTGGAATTGATAGGTTTCGTAAGCGGTTTTGACTTCTTCCTGCAAGGTGTACGCCCTGTCCACCACCCAGCGATCCAGCGCCAGCAAATCTTTATCTTCAACCAAATGTTGCGCCGGATCGAAATCGTCCAGGTTGGACAATAAAAACCGTGCGGTATTTCTAAGACGCCTGTAACCGTCCGAGGTGCGGTTAAGAATTTCATCCGACACGCTCATCTCGCCGCGATAATCGGTTCCTGCAACCCATAAACGCAGCACATCAGCGCCCAGGTTCTTCATGACCGATTGCGGGGCAACCACATTGCCCTTCGATTTGGACATTTTCTTGCCGTCGGCATCGACGGTAAAACCGTGCGTCAACACAGCCTTGTAAGGCGCCACCTCATTCATCGCGACCGAGGCCAGCAACGATGATTGGAACCAGCCGCGATGCTGGTCGGAGCCTTCCAGGTACAAATCGGCCGGAAAATGCAGCTGTTCGCGTTTTTCCAACACGCAGGCATGGGTTACGCCGGAGTCGAACCAGACATCCAGCGTATCGGTCATTTTTTCGTAATGCTCGGCTTCATCGCCCAGCAATTCAGCTGCTTCCAACTCGAACCAGGCGTCTATGCCTTGCTGTTCAATGCGCTTGGCCACCTGCTCGACCAATTCAGCCGTGCGCGGATGCAATTCGCCGGTTTCCTTATGAACAAAAAACGCGATCGGTACGCCCCAGGTGCGCTGCCGGGAAACGCACCAGTCGGGGCGGCCTTCCATCATACTTTCGATGCGCGCCTGCCCCCATTCGGGAATCCAGGTGACGCGCTTGACTTCACTCAGCGCCTGCTCGCGCAGTTTGTTCTTATCCATCGAGATGAACCACTGCGGCGTGGCCCGGAAAATAATCGGGGTTTTGTGCCGCCAGCAATGCGGATAGCTGTGCAAAATCGCAACGTGATGCAGCAATTTGCCTTGTTGCTCCAGCACTTCCAAAACATGGGCATTGGCGTTGAACACATGTTCACCGGCAAAGATTTCCGTGTTCGGCAGGAAAACGCCGTCATTGCCTACCGGGTTGTCAACCGGCAGGCCGTATTTCAAGCCGACCACATAGTCGTCCTGACCATGGCCTGGTGCCGTATGCACCGCACCGGTTCCGGCCTCGGTGGTGACATGATCGCCCAGAATGACAGGCACTTGCCGGTCATAAAAAGGATGTTGCAATAACTGATGCTCCAGCGCGACGCCTTTGCAATAGGCGACTACATGGTAGTTTTCGATGTCGTAACGCAGCATCGCATCTTTAAGCAGGGCTTCTGCAACGACCAAACGCTCTTTGTTGCCGTCTTTTTCGCATTGCACCACGGCATATTCCAAATCAGCGTTTAACGCAACGCCTTGGTTTGCCGGCAAGGTCCACGGCGTGGTGGTCCAGATGACGACCGATAACGGCCCAGCACCTTCATGATCAGGCACATGGTGACACTGGCTCAAAAATCCGGCTTCATCAACGACCTGAAAACGCACATCGACCGCGGGCGAATGCTTGTCTTCGTACTCGACTTCCGCCTCGGCCAATGCAGAACCGCAATCGGTGCACCAGTGTACGGGCTTGGCGCCTTTTGCTATATGGCCGTTCTGGCTGATCTTTCCCAACGATCGGACGATGTCGGCCTCAAAGGCGAAATCCATCGTTAAATACGGATGCTCCCAATCGCCTAAAATGCCCAGCCGGATAAAGGCCTCTTTTTGAATATTGACTTGCTTTCCGGCATATTCGCGGCAGGCTTTGCGGAACACAGCAGGGGACACTTTGACGCCCGCTTTGCCGATTTTCTTCTCTACCTGCAATTCAATCGGCAAACCGTGACAATCCCAGCCCGGCACATAGGGCGCATCGAAACCGCTTAACGATTTCGATTTAACGATGATGTCTTTTAACACCTTGTTGACCGCATGGCCGATATGAATTTCGCCATTGGCATAAGGAGGGCCGTCGTGCAGGATAAACTTGGGCCTTCCGGCAAATTCCTGCCTGATTTTGTTATACAAGTCAGCTTCGTTCCATTTTTTCAGCCGTTCCGGCTCACGCTGGGCCAGATTGCCTTTCATCGGAAACGCAGTGTTCGGTAAATTCAGTGTTTTTTTATAATCCATCGTCATAACAATTAAACTCAGCAAAAATCTTTATCACCAGGGACGGTGTGTATGCCGCTAACCGGTCAGGAACCGGCGCGGCGATCAACCAGGGATGGCGTGTATGCCGTAAGCGCGCCGGGAGCCAAGCGCGGCTTTGGCCTCAGCCACATCTTTTACAATCTGGGCTTTAAGCTCATCCAATGACTGAAAACGCATTTCATCCCTGATCTTTTGTTTGAAATGCACTTCCACATATCGCCCGTAAATTTCCCTGTCAAAATCGAATAAATGCGCTTCCAATATAACTTTCGACCCGCCATCAACCGTGGGCCGGGTGCCTACGTTCGCAACACCCTCAAATTCGCGCCCATCAATACCGGTCATGGTAACGGCAAACACCCCGTTAACAGGGGTATTTTTTCTAAACATCTGTATATTGGCTGTGGGGTAGCCAATGGTTCTTCCGCGCTTGTCGCCATGCGCCACACGTCCGCAAACAGAATAACAGCAACCGAGCAGTTTTTCAGCCAGTGCCAAATCGCCATCGCCCAACGCGTCCCTGATCAGGGTACTGCTGACTCGAAGCCCTTCTATTTGATAAGACCCGGTATCTTCAACATCAAAACCCAATATCTTGCCCTTATCCTTGAGCATCGCAAAATTGCCGCGTCTGGCCTTGCCAAAATGAAAATCGTCCCCAACTACCAGATGCTTTATATTCAATTTTTTAACCAAGACATCTTCAATAAACTGCTCGGCATCGCAATCGGCAAAGTGTTGATTAAACCGTAATATCAATAAATCATCAACGGGCAATTCAGCAAACCGAATCACTTTCTCGCGCAAGCGCATCAGCCGTGACGGCGCATTTTCCCCGAGAAAATATTCCAACGGCTGCGGTTCAAAAGTCATCGCGACAACAGGCAAAGCCAAAACTGCGCCCCGCTCGGCCAGTTTTTTTATTACCGCTTTATGTCCCAAATGCAGTCCGTCAAAATTCCCTATCGTCAGTACGCAACCGTTTTTTAACGGTTCTAAATGAGAAAGTCCTCTAATTAAACGCATGAAATACAGTGAATTCAAAAAGGTTTTATTCTACCATGGCTAAGCATGACTTGGATTCAAATCATCATTGATCGAAACGGACAACACCGCGATAGTGCTGTGCCAACACCTCCGGGAGACCCCGGCCGTCCTACTTCGCTCACTTTCGCAATGACTTGACGCGATGTCGAAATACCCACACGTGGCACAAGAGCCTGCATTTTCACGCCTCTACGCTACGGTTTCCACGATTTTCAGCGATTTAGAAACGCCGCAGCCAAGGCCATATCCGTAGCATTGCGCCGCCTATTGCCCCACCGCTGCCAATGCCTGGATGAACGCACCAACCTCGTTAACTAATGCGCGGGCTTTAGCCTCATCGCAAAAAGCCGGTGCGTATTGCAGCGTCCACGCCAGCGCACCTTGGTTCATGCTGACATATAGCTCCACATGGCAGTTTTCCCCAACGCGTTCAAGGGCTTCGTAGTAGGACTGTGCCGCTCCCTCAGCACCGATAACAGGGAACAGCGCATCGTCCCGGAAACCATCATCGATGCCGCCGCGATAGATCAATTTCAGCCGCGGCCGACGCAACGTCCCCATAGCTTGGTTTATAGCTTGGTCGCGACACACCCGTGCCAGCAAGCCATAACCCTCACCGTCGCCGGGCACTTCGCATATAATCCGCTGCGCGGCTTCCACCTGCGCCGCTTGATCCAAATCCTGGCGATAGGGAATGCGCACCGGATAATGGCACACGAACCAACCCATGGCCGTCAACGGCGCCACTTCGCCAAAAGACTGACGTCCATATTGCTCCAACAACACCAGTGCGTGGTCCTCGCCGGAAACGCGGCACCAAGCACGCGCCAAAGCGGCCAAAAAAGCATCGTGGCGCTGCCGCGGAACAGGATAGCGCTGCAAGAATTGCCGGTTTTCCAGCGGCGACAAGCCCGGTTGCGCCAAAACCCGCCAATGCGGGTTCGAGCCAACGCCGTTGGGCGCAAGCTGCGCCGTTGCGTCCCGCTCCCCGCACACAGCGCGCCAATAGTGCAATTCGGCCGGCACCGCCTCCTGAGCATGAGCATCCATAGCCAGCAGCCAACGGCCAAAAGTCGGCTCGGTATCCCGCTTCGCAACTTTTCCGGATCGGGCATCGGCATAAGCGTATTGCAAAGCAGTGACAAAGATGGACACCGACAGTGCATCAATGACCAAATGGTGAAACGCCAAGCCCAACACACCGGTTTCCAGCACACCTCGATCAAACAGCACTGCGCGCACCAAGGGCCCTCGCGCCAAATCCAAACCTGTTTTCAAGCGCTGCACCATGGCCGCGCGGCGTTCCCGCACCTCGGCCGCAGACAACCCGGCCGCATCGAAACGCTCGAACACCAGACCGGTTCCGGACACGCCATAGGTTTGCCGCCAGTGCGCGCCATCAGCGTGAAAGCGCAGCCGCAGGGCATCGTAACGGTCTTCCAAACCGGCAAGCGCCTGTCGCAGAGCTTCCGCGTCAAGACCGCGAGGAGTACGCAAATAAACAATTTCCAGGAAGGTTTCCGGCTTTTCCACGCCCGCATAGAGAAAAGCGTGTTGCAGCGGCGTCAACGGCAGCCCCCGTCCGGGCGTGTCCAACGCCTCACATTTAACCGCTACGTCGTCGCTTCTGCTTACCATCGTCGCCCCTTGCAACAGGCTAAGCAGGTCGGCCAGACGCAAATCCGGCTCGAACAATTCCGGGCCTAAACTACGCCCCAACAATTGCTCCAAAGTAATCGCCAATTCCACGCGTTTAAGCGAGTCCAAGCCCAATTCGCCCAGCGTCTGCTCACCGTCCAAAGCATCTACCGGCACGCGCAACACCGAGGCGACGCGCTGAAACAGGCAGTCCGCCAATCCGTTGAGCGGCGTGTCATTAGTTAAAGCGGCCGCCGATTGCGCATCCTCACTAGCGATAGGCCTAAAGTCGCCGGCCAAATACTGCTCTCGGCAGGCGACTCGGCTGATTTTGCCGCTGGTGGTGCGCGGCAAAGCACCGGGATTGAGCAACAACACTGCCTGGGCGCTCAACTCGAAAGACTCGGACAATGCCGCCCGCACAGCGCGAATGACACGAGCGCCATCCAGGTTCCGGCGCGCTTCGCGCCGAACTTCTGCGGCAATGACCACTTGTTCGCCCGCCCCCCCGTCAACGGAGAAAGCGGCGCTGGCATTAAGCGCCAAAGCCGGATGGCTGCTACACACGACCTCCTCCAAATCCGGCGAATGATAATTACGCCCCCGGATAATAATCAAATCCTTGAGCCGACCGCTGACAAACAATTCATCGTCCAGTAAAAAACCCAGGTCGCCGGTACGCAGCCAAGCCGCATCGCCCTCGGTATCGATCAGGTTTTCAAATACTGCCCGGCTTGACTCCGGCTGGTTCCAGTAACCCATAGCCACGCTATCGCCGGACAGCCATATTTCGCCCGACCTGCCCGTCGCGCAAGCTTGACCGGTATGAGGATCGACGATACGCAGCGACACGCCCGCCCCCGGTTTACCGCAGCCGACCCATTCGCCTGCGCCTTCGCTCATAGCCGGCACCGGCCTAGCCCGGCCTGCCGCCAAATCTTCAGAAGCCAGCGCCACGATACGCGCTCCCGCGCCGCGCTCAACGGCAGTCGCCATCAGCGTGGCTTCAGCCAGGCCGTAACACGGAAACAGCGCCGATTCACGAAACCCGGCTCCGGCAAAAGCGCGGCTAAAACGCCGTAGCGTGCCCGCCCGCACCGTTTCGGCGCCGCAAAAAGCCAGCTCCCAGCAAGACAAATCCAATCCATCTCGATCTTGCTCCGAAATTACGCTGGCGCACAGATCGTAAGCAAAACCGGGTCCGCCGCTGGTGTCGGCCCGGTAGCGGGCGATGGCTTGCAGCCAGCGCAACGGTTTTTGCAGAAAATGCCGGGGCTCCAGCATCACCAAGGGATAGCCGCAAGCCAGCGCGCCCAGAATTCCGCCGATCAAGCCCATATCATGATAGGGCGGCAGCCAGCTCACCACTCGGGAGGACGAGCGTCCGAAACTTAACTGGATCGCCCGGAGATTAGCCATCAGGTTGGCATGACTCAGCACCACGCCCTTCGGCGAGCCGGTGGAACCTGAAGTATATTGGATCAACGCAATGTCATTGGCTTTGATGCCGGGAAATAACACGCCATCGCTATCCTCCAGTTTATCCGTCGCCAACAAACGCACATTCGACGATTGCTTTAAATGCAAAAAAATCTTGGCCGCATTGGCTGAATCGGTCAAAGCCAAATCGACATCGGCGTTATCGACCAATCGGAGGAAACGTTCGCCGGATCGGGAGCTAAGCTTGGATGAAGGCGGATAACAAGGCACGGCCGCCACGCCCGCATAGAAACAGCCGCACAGCGCGGCGGCAAACTCCAGTCCCGGCGGATGCAACAGCAGGGCGCGCTTTGCGTTCGGCGCGACCTTAAGCATGCGCCCGGCAATGGCTCTGGCACGAGCGTCCAGTTCCGCATAAGTCAGCGACACTTCGTCTTGCTCACCATCGCGCAAGAAAGTCAGCGCGGTCTGTTCAGGCCGTTGCCGCGCATGTTCGCGCAGGGCGCACAGCGGGGTTTCCATATCAAATAAACTCATTATCGCCTCGACCGCGAGATAACCATTCCACTAAAAAGCGCCACGGCGCTTGCCGCCCGACCGTCACCCAAGCCGTTGCAGACGCGCCCTTCACCACCAATCCAGATCGTCCTGCCGTCCAGCGATAACCGCCCGCGTCATTAGGCGTAAGCGTAATGATGAGCTCTTTTGCGCCGCCCCCGGTAGCCGCCACTTGCCCTATCAGCATGCCCAACGGAGCAGCGCTTAGTGCAATCCGCGCCTCCTGTCCCGGCCGTATCGCCTGCCCTGGCGTTATGTCGCCGCGAAAATACAGGCGCTTATTATCCGCGCCGGCCAGTTCACCCGGCACCGAAACCCGCACCGGCAAACTGCCCGCAAAACTCCAGCCAAGCACGGCCGAAACCAAAACCGCCACGGCAAGCAACGCCGGACGAATGCGGCGGGGCGCCAGCAACTCCGGCGTGCCGCTATCGCCAAAGGCGCCGACAAAATGTTCGATGGCCGCCGGGCGGAAAAGCCTTCTTTGCCGAAATCGTAACGGATCCATATCCCTTACCTGCCCTTATAGGTCGCTTTCATCTTCTTCCTCACGCATGACAGGCGCCAGACCTGCCCCAACAAAATCCGCCGGCGTCCCTTGCCAGGCAATCCGCCCGGCGTCCATTAAATAGACATAATCGGCCGCGGCGATCGTGCTGGCCCGGTGAGATACCAACAGGCAAGCCAGCCCCAACTCGCGCAAATTGGCAAGCAACTCCGCCTGAATATCCTCCGGCAATGCGTTGGTTGCCTCGTCCAATATCAGCAGTTTCGGGCGGCGCAGCAGACGATGCGCGATCAGCAGGCGTTGCTTCTGCCCGGTGGAAACCCTGTCCGAATCGACGATGCTCAGGATGCCCATCGGCATCGCATTGATGTCCGGCTCCAACATCGCCAGCCTGGCCGCTGCGCGTATCTCCGCCATCGTATAAGGCCCGTTGCCGAGGATATGGCCGCGCACCGACATGGCGATTTCCAGCTGGTCATCCTGCAATACCGCTCCCACTCGCCCCCGCCATGCCGAGATATTGCTGTCCACATGAGGTTCGCCGTTTCTGAAAATGCCTCCCGAATCCGCCGCATAAAACCCCAAAAGCAGCCGCAATAGCGTGGACTTGCCGCTGCCGGACGGCCCTGCCAGCGCGATGAACCGGCCGGGTTCGATGCGCAAAGACACATCTGTTAATGTCGGCGTATGGGTGCCGGGATAGGTAAACGTCAGCTTCCGCAGTTCAATCGTTTCGTCGGCCCCGCCCTGATCGGGGACTGTTCCCACCGGCTCTAAGGAAGCTTCGGCCAGCGGCGTCAGCCTGTCCAGCAACGGCAAGACCCTGGCCGTATCCGAGACCGCCAAAGAAAATCCCCGGATAGCGAAAACCGCGCTCTGGAAAGCCAGAAGCATCGCTGCCGCATCGGCCGGACTGTCAAACCGTCCCGGCTGGACGGCAATCACCCCGGCAAAACCGGCCATCGCCAGCCAGGGATAGGCATCGACAACATATTGAACCCGCGCTTCGCTTCGCCGTATGCGGCCCGCCGTTGCTTGTTCCGCGGCATAGTCTTGCGCCCAGCGATCGAGTGCGGCGCGGTCCCTGCCCATTTGGCGCAGACGCGGTATGCCCTTCAGCAGTTCAAACAGGAATTGATTGCCATCCAGGCGTTGGACGAACAGGGCATGCGCCCAGGATATTTCCATGCGTGTCAACAAAACAGGCAACAGTACCAGCGGCATCAACAAGGCCAGCGCAGCAGCGGCGAGCTGTCCCGAAAACCATGCAATCACCGCCAAGCCCGCTATGCCGGCTAGACCGCCCAACAGCCTGCGTAGCGTGCCGTTGCGCAGCAGCGCCAAAACGCGGGGAACGCAATTCAGGCTGCGGGCAATTTCCTCCGGGCTGTGATCGCGAAAGAACAGCATTTGCACCCGCAGCACATGCTGGTAAAGGGCGGATGATGCGGAGACCTCCAGCCGCCCCTCCAAGCGGTGCAACGCCAATAAGCGGATGCATTCACCCGTCATCAATGCCAAGCCAAGCAACGCCAAGCCACCCTGCCATTGCCGGGCAAGGCTGGCATCGGCGAAAGGCAAAACTTCGGCGTAAAGGACATAGGCGGCAAACGGCGTAGCCACAGCCAGCGTAGCCACGGCGAAGCTGGCAACCAGCGCGGTGCCAAGATCGGGACCGGCCTGCCGGAACGCGTGGCAGAAAAATGTCCAAGGCCGAAGCCGCTTGGGCGCAAAGCGGGCATAAAGCATATAGGCTCTGCGCTCCAGACTTTGGGCCGTGATCTGGGTGAGGCGCTCCCGCTTGCCGTCGGCCGGATTGGCGATGATATAACCCTCAGCGCCATCGGGCAGCAAAGCGACTGGCTGCCGCCCATCACGGGTAAAAGCGATTAGCGGACCGTGGTCGCGTTGCCACCATTGCGCAACGACAAAGCGCACATGGCGAACGGGAATGTTATTAAAGCGGGCCAGCGCGTAAATCCCCTGTTCATCGGCTGTTTGCCCCTCGACGGGCAGCGGCTCGGTCGGCAACATGACTCCCGGCTCGCCTATGGCTTGCGCCACCCAACGAAATGCCTGGATCAACGCCGCACGGCGGTCTCCCGGCGGGCGCGGCGGGAGGACCGGATCTTCATCGGCGGCAAAATCAAGAGACACTTGAGGAACAGCCTGCGCCGCAACAAAGTTATCCTCCACCACGCGGCCGCCCGCCAAACGCAGCACACGGTCGCAGGCGGCCAACGTGCTGGCCCGGTGACTGACCACGATCAAGGTCATGCCGAGCCGCTTAAGATTAGCCCGCAGCCGTTGCTCCAGCGCGTGATCGAGACCGTCTGTTGCCTCGTCCAGCACCAGGATTCTTGGCTTGCGCAGCAAAACGCGGGCGATTTCCAAGCGCTGCCGCTGCCCGCCGCTGAAATTCTCCGCGCGCGGCGACAGCACGGTATCGAGCCCTTCCTGACAAGCCGCGATCGTTTCCTCCAGACAGGTATCGCGGATAGCCGCCTGGATGTCCGCCTCGCTAACCCCTTCGTCCCACAGACAGAGATTTTCGCGCACCGTACCGGCAAAAAAGAACGGATGTTTATTAACCCAGCCGATGCCGCGGCCCATAGTAAAAAAATCTCCCTCTCCCCCAGGGAGAGGGGCGGGGTGAGGGGAAGCAAGCGGCTTGCCGTCGAATAAGACTTCACCGGTCCAGGGCTGATGCAATCCAAGCAGCAGCTCCACCAGCGTGGATTTGCCGCCGCCCGAAGGCCCGGTGATGCCCAATTGCTCCCCCGGCGCAACGGCAAGCGAGATACCTTGCAGCAAGGGCGGCTTCACCCGCGTAAAACCGAAGCTGATGTCCGTCGCGGTCAGGATGTTGGCAGCCTCAGAATCCGGGGACTGTTGCCGCATGGTGTTATAGTGAAAACGATCACGAATTGTGCTTTTTAGAACACCCTCACCCCACCCCTCTCCCTCAGGGAGAGGGGGACAAATGCTGCAATTCGTGACCTTGTCGTATAGATCACCACAAGAAGAAACTTGCTCACGCAAATCCTCGATCGGCGGCAACAGCTGGCGGATCGTATCCACTTTGCCATGCAGCCGCGCCAGATCGCGCAAGGGATCCAGCATAGCGCCGACCAGACAGAGCATGGCGAAAAGCCCGCCCATGCCAAACTCGCCTGCGGCCAGGCCGGAACTCGCGCTGCCTAGCACCGCCAACACCAGAATTGCCGCGAACGAATCCGTCGCCAACTCGGACAGGCTGAAAAACCAGCCAAACTCCTGGCGCAATCGCAACGCGACCGCACTACCGCCCATGCTGCCGCTGAAAAACTCCTGCCCCCCGCCTCCGGTCTTGAACGATTCAAAATTGCGCAGGGCATGGGCAAGCTTCATCCAGGCCGTATCGTCCTGCTCCCGGCGCAAACGAACGTCTCCGGTCTTGCCTTGAAAAATCAGCGCGAGCAGCGCCAGATAAATCAGCGTAAGCGTTACGACCAGGCAGCCGACGGCACTGTCGTAATAAAAAAACGCCGCCAAGGGCAACAACAAACCGGGCAGATTGAAAACCGCCGGGAGGATACTGCCGCAGAGCAGGTTGGCGATGAGCTCCTGGCCGTAAATCCGCCCATGCAGCACGGCCGGAATCCGGTAGACAAAGAAGGCGTAAGGCAAGCCCAACAGATGATTGACCAAGGCGGGCAAACGCTCGCGGCAAAGTCTGGATTCCAGGCGCGCCAGGGTCTCTGTCTGCAAGGCCTTAAGCCCCGCCCGCAAAGCAACGGCCCCAGCCAAGCCCAAAAATACGGGCAGCAAGAAGTCCACATCGGGAGCGGACGCTATTGGCAAGCGATCCAACACCGCGCCGAACAACCGGGCGAACAGCACCAGCGGCGCGGTCAGCATCAATCCGGCAAGCAGCGCGATAACCAGCCAGCCCATGCCGCTTCCGGCAAGATAGCTGCGCACGCTCGCCAAAGTGCTTGGCCGCTTGCCGCCGGGCTGAAACTCCGGGGTAAGGGCGAAAATGAGCGCGATACCGGTGAAGGATTCGTGGAATTGCTCCCTAGGCATGCGATGTCGTCCGCAAGCGGGATCGTTAAGCCAGACCTCTTCTTCGGTGATAGCCTCAACCACCACGAAGTGAATAAAATTCAAATAAACAACGAGGGGAAAACCGAGATCTGCCAAGCCTTCCGGCTCACGGCGCAACACCCGCGGAGCCAGTCCGTAATGGTTGGCGATGCGCACCAGATCGACGGCATTGACGCAATCGCGGGAGACGCCGGAGACTTGGCGCAACTCTTCCAGCGTGACAAAGCGCCCGAAGTGGCCAAGGATCATCGCCATAGCGCCAAGGCCGCATTCGGTGGTTTGGGTTTGCAGATAACCGGCCGGTACGCGGCCCGAAGCTTTAGGCTGGAAACAAGAAAAGAGGCGATTAGTCGCTCTTTCCAGTAAGGATTTCGTCAAAAATAACTTCCATTTAGGATTCCCACGCTCGACACTGAGCGTTACACACAAACCCGCTCAAGACCGTCATTTGGCATGGACGCTAAAATAACGGACTCGGGTGTCCAGTCGCGTAGGGTATGAGGCTGTGAACGTATACCGTTTGCACATCAAAATTCGGCACCTTTGCTCCCTCTCCTGCTGGAGAGGGTTGGGGTGAGGAGATT
>JBAQYH010000322.1:0-12774 GCA_049299935.1 Methylobacter sp.
TCCAAGGAGCAAGCTGTGAATGATGCGTCGCCTACAGATGTGCTGACATTTAAGCTGAACGATGACGGCAAATTGGTTGCCGCATTTGAAGCGTGTGAATGCAAGCCGCCGCTGGATGAGGCAGCGATCCAAGATGCGTTGGCTAAGCAAGGTTTATCCAGCCTGTTTCTGTACGAAAATTCACTCTCAAACCTCGTACAACAGTACAACAACCTTGATGAAAGCTTTGTGCTGGAAATTGGCGAGCGCCGGAATGGCGCATGCGTGCTTAAGCTTGACGATGACAAAATGGCCGCCAGGCTGACTTTAATTCCCCCCTACGGCGGTGTTCCAGTCACGCTGTTGCAAATCCAGATGGCTTTACAGGAAAAAGGGGTGACCAGCGGCATCATGAGAAATGAAATCGAGGCGGCTTTAAAGGAAGGTTATGCTTCAGAGCGTGTCATTGCCAAAGGGCTAAATCCGGTAAGGGGTACGGACGCTCGGTTTCAAAGCCTGATACCGCAGATAAGGGAACGGAAACCCCGGGTAGACGAACACGGCATTGCCGATTACCGCGATCTTGGACAACTTATTGTCGTGAAACCCGGCGATCCGCTGATGTGCCGCACTCCACCCACCGAAGGCAAAAAAGGCTGGGACGTTACAGGACAAGCCCTTATGCCGCAGCCGGGACAGGACATCCCGTTTGCCTCGGGGTTACAGGGGGTAGAGATTGACCAGGATGCAGAGTTCGACCCGGATAATAATACTCTGCTGTTGGCTTCGACTAGCGGCCAACCAAAGCTGGTTCCTAATGGCGTTATGGTGGAACCTACGATCAACCTGCCGCAGGTGGATCTTTCAACCGGAAACATGAATTTCGACGGCACCCTTAATATCAAAGGCGATGTCAAGGAAGGGATGAAAATTCACGCGTCGGGAGACGTGTTCATAGGCGGCACCGTCGAAGCGGCAGAAATTGAAGCGGGCGGAAATGTCGTTATCAAAGGCGGCGTCATTGGTCACAGCGAGCATAGCGGCGATTCCACCGAAATGCCCATCTTTAACGCGATAATTACCAGTAAAGGCTCAATCAGTGCGCACTTTGCCGAGAATGTCCGTATGGAAGCGGGCGTAGACATCATTATTGAAGAATTCTCCATGCATAACCATTTGACCGCGCTTAACCGGGTATTGATCGGGAAATCCGGCGGAAAAAAAGGCCGTATTATCGGCGGCATAACCAGTGCGTCAGTTCTGGTAAAAGCCGCTGTAATTGGTTCGAACGCGGGGTTTATAACCAAGGTCAGGGCAGGGTTTAATCCTTACCTTCAGGCACAGCTCGATAAGCTTAAGCATGGGATTGAGGCCCTCGAAAAGGAGCAGGAAGATCTCAAGAAGATTATCGCTTTCGTTATCGCGCATCCCGAAAAAGACAAAAACGGCTTGTTAAACAAAGCTCTCCACACCAGGGAAAAACTTGAAAGCGATTGCACCCGGCTGCATGCCGAACGGACCCATCTGCTGGCGGAAATGACCTTAGCTGAGCACGTCCAGGTTATTGTTGAAGAAGCAGTTCACTGCGGCTCAGAAATCCAGATTGGAAATGCTATTTGGAAAAATAACGAGGAGCGAGGCAAAGGCGTCTTTCAAATTGTTGACGGTACAATTGATTTCGGCAACACCATGCTGAGTGTTAGCGGATCGCACTGAGATAGAAAGTTATTCTTATAAGGGTTGTAACGGCTTATTTTCGGTGTGGTAAAATCGTCCCGGAAGAAATCAAAAGCTGCCAAGCGTCTTTTAGCTTTTACTGTTATACAAATGCCTTGGCCTTAAACACTCAGAGGAAATGCCGTGAAATTTAATCCATGTATTGATAAATGCACCTACGAAGGAACTCATTGCGAAGGCTGCGGCCGATCGCACCAAGAAATAGCGGAAACCAAAAAGATGGTCATGGGGCTAGTCGACTTTGCCCAAGAGCAGGAGTATGAAAACATAGAGGATTTTGTCAATGCTGTCGGGCAAAGCGTGCTTAAAAAACTCAAGAAAGCCGCGGCAGGCAAGTAATGGCGCAATGCCCAACTACTTATGACAACTCCCGAAATTATTGGCTATATAGCCGCGACACTGACAACCGCCTCATTTGTGCCTCAGGCCATATTGACGATAAAAACCAGGGATACCGAATCCCTTTCTTTGGGGATGTACAGCACCTTCACCTTGGGCGTGTTGTGTTGGCTAATCTACGGAATTCATCTCGGCGATAAGGCCATTATCATTGCAAATGCAATAACGCTGCTGCTCGCCGCATCGATACTTTCCTTTAAGGTTTACAATGTAGTGTGCAAGAAAAAAGCATAAGCATTATTTAATTTTTTGGCAGGCTTCTTGTTCTGTTAACGACTGATTAATCGATCGGCAAAGGGGAGCCCAATGTCCGGCATCCTATTAATTACCGCCTGTTTCCCGGCTTACGCCAACGAGACCTTACCGTTGCGCCGGTGTTTACCCAGGCTGACAATGATGCCGTAATTTTCAAACCCAGGCATGAATTGTCAGAGCTAAAGCATTCATTGGTACTTTCGAAGCAATAAAAAAATCCTGATTTACTGTTTGGCCGAAACGCGTTCAGGCCAAACAGATGAGTGGAGAGCCGGCATGAGCAGACTGTTTATCGCATTCTTAACGATTTTAGCAGCACAGAACCTGGCTGCCGAGCCTAAGCTAATGCTGGGCGAATTCAGC
This sequence comes from Methylobacter sp., assembly GCA_049299935.1. Lineage (GTDB taxonomy): Bacteria > Pseudomonadota > Gammaproteobacteria > Methylococcales > Methylomonadaceae > Methylobacter_A. Next base: position 2,734 of record JBAQYH010000322.1, read on the forward strand.
CGTAACCGGCTCGACGGCTGGACGCACCAAAGTTTTAAAGGCGAAACCCGCTATCAATTGCAAAACCTGGATGGCATTGTGGCGCTTAAAGCCGACAGCCATGCCGCCGGTTCCGGGTTGTTCAAAGAGCGGCGCATCGATCTCGAACAAACGCCGTTTCTGAACTGGTCCTGGCGCATTGCCGGCCGCTTGAACGGGCTGAATGAACAAAGCAAAGCCGGTGACGATTACTCCGCCCGCATTTATGTGGTGGTCAAGGGCGGTCTGGCGTTTTGGCAAACCAAGGCGATTAATTATGTCTGGGCGAGCAACAGCGCAAAAGACAGCATCTGGCCCAACGCCTTTGCCGGCGATCATGCGATGATGCTGGCTTTGCGCGGCCCGGAAGCGGCACTGAACACTTGGTACAGCGAAAAGCGCAATGTCAGGGCCGACCTGCAAAAGCTGTTCGGCGAAGACTTACGCACTATCGATGCGGTGGCGCTGATGACCGATACCGATAATAGTCATGGGCAGGTTTCCGCTTTTTACGGGGATATTTGGTTTTCCAGGGATTAGCGATGCACGGCTGTTTTTATAAGTTGGTAGGGCTGTCACGCTTTTTTGCCTGCGAGAACGTTTTGTAAATTTGAGGCGGTTTTAAAAATGACGCACAATATCTCGTAATAGCTTTTGAATGCTTGCACAGCCTCTTGAGCATGGCTAATCACAACATAAGTACCGGTATTACGTAAGTCACAAAAAACACCACGAAGACACGAAGGGCACGAAGTTGTATGTTTTTTCTTCGCGCCCTTCGTGCCTTCGTGGTGAAATTTTTTTAAGCTATTGCATAGCATAGGCATCAATGTCCAAACTAAACCCCCAACAACAAGCCGCTGTTAAAGCGATTGATCATCCCTTATTGGTGCTGGCCGGAGCGGGCAGCGGCAAGACGCGGGTGATTACCGAAAAAATCGCCTATCTGGTCAAGCAAGGCCTGCCTGCGCGGCATATTGCGGCGGTGACCTTCACCAACAAAGCCGCGCGGGAAATGAAAAGCCGGGTATCCAAACTGCTCGACGACAAGCAACAGCGCGGCCTGAGGGTGTCGACTTTTCATTCGTTGGGCTTGGATATATTGCGGGCGGAGTCCAAGACGCTGGGCTATAAAGCCGGGATTACGCTGTTTGACGAGCAGGACAAATACACGCTGCTGCGCAACTTGATCAGCCACGGCGCGAAAGATTGCGACATCGACAACATCGATAGCTATTCCCGGCAAATCGGCCAATGGAAAAACGCCTTCGTCACGCCGGAGCAATCCGTGACCATCGCAAAAGCCAACGAATACCCGGCGGCCAATCTGTACATCGACTACACCCGCAGCCTGAAAGCCTACAATGCGGTCGATTTCGACGACCTGATTCTGCTCCCGGTGCTGCTGTTCCAACAACACCCGGCCATCCTGGAAAAATGGCAAAACAAGATCCGCTATTTGCTGGTCGACGAATACCAGGACACCAATATCACCCAATACCAGCTGGTGCGGCTGATCGCCGGTAACCTGGGCCGGTTCACCGTGGTCGGCGATGACGACCAATCCATTTATGCTTGGCGCGGCGCGCAACCGGAAAACCTGGCGCAACTGCAAAAAGACTACGCCCGCCTGCAAGTCATCAAGCTGGAGCAAAATTACCGCTCCACCCAGCGTATCCTTAAAGTCGCCAACCAGTTGATCGCCAACAACCCCCATGCTTTTGAAAAACGCCTGTGGAGCGAGCTGGGTTACGGCGATCCGCTGCGGGTTTTAAGCCACAAGGACGAGCAGATCGAAGCCCAGCAGATCGTGTCCGAGATCATCCATCACAAATTCAAAACCGGCAGCAATTACCAGGACTATGCGATTTTATACCGCGGCAACCATCAGTCCCGCTTGTTCGAGAAGGGCTTAAGGGAAAACAACATCCCGTATTTCATCAGCGGCAGCACCTCATTTTTCGCCTATTCGGAAATCAAGGACATCCTCGGCTACCTGCGTTTGTTTGTTAACCAGGACGACGATGCGGCGTTCTTGCGCGTGATCAACACCCCGAAACGCGAAATCGGCCCGAGCACTTTGGAGAAGCTCGGCGCCTATGCCAACGAGCGGCATATCAGCCTGTTTGCGGCCAGCACCGAGTTCGGCCTGAGCCAAAGACTGTCCGAAAAAGCGATGCACCGGCTGACAAAATTCCGCGACTGGGTCATCGACACCGCAGACCGCATCGAGCGGGGCGATACCTTTACGGTCATCGAGCAGTTCGTCGACCAGATCGGCTATTCGCAGCATTTGCAGGAAGAAAGCAAAACCAAGGAATCCGCTGACCGCAAACTGAAAAATGTCTACGAACTGATCGAATGGCTAAAACGCATCGCCGACAAGGAAACCAGCGGCGAAATGCCGCTGGCGGAAATCGTCGCCAAAATCATGCTGATGGACATATTGGAGCGCGGCCAGGAAGACGAGGCCAGCGACCAGGTCAGCCTGATGACCCTGCATGCGGCCAAAGGCCTGGAGTTTCCGCATGTGTTTTTGATCGGCATCGAAGAAAACATCCTGCCCCACCAGAACAGCATCGAAACCGACAACATCGAAGAAGAACGCCGCCTGGCTTACGTCGGCATTACAAGAGCCCAGCGCACCTGCACGTTCAGCTACTGCACCCATCGCAAGCGTTACGGCGAAGTCGCCGAATGCGAGCCCAGCCGGTTTTTAAGCGAACTGCCCGAAGACGATCTGGAATGGGTCAACAAAAAACAGCTGGCCCCGGAAGTCATCAAAGAGCGCGGCAAAGCGAGTTTGGCGCACTTGAAAACAATGTTGTCGTAATTGCAGCGCCGATCGGTTAGAATACAACTTACGTGCCCGTAGCTCAGCTGGATAGAGTACAGCCCTCCGAAGGCTGTGGTCGGACGTTCGAATCGTCTCGGGCGCGCCATACAATATAATACTGAACACCAGATTGAAATAACTCCCCTCAATCAGCCAACGCATAACGGCGGCTAGATTAATTTCAAGGCTCTCTTTTATACCCTAACAATCTGCATTAAGGGTTCAAAAGAATATAATGCAGGCCTCCTTCCTGAGGCTTCTTCTATAGTTATAATTAACTTTTCTTCCAAAAGCCTCCTTGCAAACCTTCCCGCACTTGCAGCTGGTATACCACTATTTGCTGTAAATTTATTGTTTCTAAATACTGGATTCGTAAATACAAAATCTAGCGCGTTGACACTCCATTTAGAAGATAGAACCTCTGCAAAAGTCAACTTCATCTCTTCATACAATGTTCGAATTTCTTCGGCAATCGTAAGGTTTCTAATGGCTTGTTGGGCAACCGCCTCAAGAAAAAAAATACACCAGCTTTCCCAATTCCCGGACTCAGACACATTTCTCATTATATCTATATACAAATCTTTATTGTCTTCCAGATAACCGCTTATATAAAAATGAGGAGCCGATATTGTTCCTGATGACCATAGCATTAATGTAATCAACATACGTCCAACTCGTCCATTTCCGTCCTTAAATGGATGCAAAGCTTCAAACTCGATATGAGTCATCGCTGTTTTAATCAACATTGGGTCATTACTTTGTTCAATATACCGAAATAGTTTATCTAGGCCTTCCTGGAGCTTTTCCGGACTGATAGGGATAAACAAAATGTTCTTTTTTAACTTATCTGCTAAGTAGTTTTGCTCATTTTTAAATTCACCAGGCGATTTTAAGGCGCCACGCCCATAAGAAAGTAATCTTTGATGAATGGACTTAATAAGCGATTGAGACAATGGATAACCATCTTCCATCGCTTGTTGAGCAGCCCGTAACGCTCTTTGATAGAGTATGGTCTCTATGACTTCTGACCTTACGTTAGAAGGATTTCCTGTACCATCATCATGATCTGCTTCGTATTTAAGAATTTCATCCATGGTACTAACCGTACCTTCCATTCTTGATGATATGACAGCCTCTTGGTTGCGTAGTGGCGCTAATAGTATTTCGTTATTGTGCATATTTTTTAGCATTTGATCATAGCGAGCCACTGCGTCCGTTGCTTTTAGTAAAGGCTCTATACACTTTCCATAATCTAAGCTACTTGGCGGAAACCTGTCGTAATGGTAGTTAACAGCATTCTCTAAGTTAAGTTGCATCGCTTGATCTCATGAGATAGTGATTAATAATTTCGACGATATTAATGACAAATCGAATTGTTATCAATATTTTTGTTTTTTTGATTAACAAAAGCTAGTTGTGGATGCAGCTCGCGAAAACTTGTCCCTCACCTTCCATGAGCCCTGAGAAACAAACTAGATAGACCTGAAACAATGTAGTACTAGCTATCTTGTACTGCATATTCTAGGAGTTTTGATAAGCAAACTAGATAGACCTGAAACAATGTAGTACTAACTATCTTGTGCTACATATTCTATGAATTTTGATAAGCAAACTAGGTAGACATGAAACAATGTCGTACTAGTAAGCGTCTGGATGAAGCTTGCGGAATCCGGGGCTTCGTGACTCCGATCATCCCGTATTCCGCTACGATACACAAGGGCTACATGATCCAAGTCCACTCTAGAACCTACAGCTCTTTTTCCAATATCTCCAAGCGCAAATCTGCAACTTTAGGCGTCCATAGCTCAGGATTCACAGGAAACGCCTTGCTTACCCCGGTGCGCCGGTAACCGCGCCGTTCGTAAAATGCGATCAGTTCGTGCCTGCATGAGATGACGCTCATGACCGATTTAGTGACGGCCCAGGTTTGCTGTGCGGCTTGCTCTGCCGCTTCCAGCAATTGCTTGCCGATGCCTCTTCCTTGTAATAACGGACTGACTGCCAGCATGCCGAGGCAAACCTGCGCCGCCTGTTTCTGCAAATGCACCGACCCGATCACCTCTGTTTTTGCCTTGCACAGCAGCAACATCGAATCGTCACGTGAGATCAAGCGCAGGATTTCTTCAGTATCGATTCTTAGTCCAGCCAGTAAATCGGCTTCGGTGGTCCAGCCTTGTTTGCTGGATTCGCCGCGATAAGCCGAGTTAACCAAGGCGGCAATCTGCCCCGCATCCTGTTTTTCAGCCTGGTACATTGAGTGAATCAAAGCAGCATCTCCACCGCATCGCATTCGTCGGCGGTCAGTTCAAAATCGAAAATTGCCAAGTCTTCGCGCATGTGGCTTTCCGAGGTGGTGCCGGTTAACGGAATAATGCCGATTTGGCTCAGGTAGCGGAAAAATAGCTGGGCGACGCTGCGCCGGTATTTCGCCGCCAATGTTTGCAGCGTGGCATGCGCCAAGACATTGGGATTGGCGGTCAGCGTCCAGAAGCTTTGGTAAATGATCCGGTGTTCCCGGCAAAAATCGCGGATGGTGCGGTCGTACCCGGTCTGCGCATAAAAACGGTTCTGGATAACGGCCGGTTTAATCGCGGCATTTCGATACAACAGCTCGAACTGTTGGGGATCGTAGCAATTGCTGATCCCCAGTTGCTTGGCGCCGCCGCTGTGAAAGATTTGCTCCATCGCCTGCCATACTTCCAGTGTGTGCTGCGGGTTTGCCAGCGGCGAGTGCAGCACCAGGCAATCCAGGTAAGGGGTTTGCAGGTTCTTCAGCGAGGTCTGGAATGATTGCGCGACTTGCTCGCCGAGACCGGCGTTGGGATCATAAGGTATCTGCATCGGGTCTTGGCCGCTGGGCGGCGTGAACTTGCTTTGCAGATAAAGCTCAGAACGATCTATGCCTCGATGCAGGCTGGCGGCCACGCCGTCGCCGACACCCGCTTCGTTGTAATGTTTGGGTTGGCAGGCGGTATCGATGCCGCGAAAACCCAGGCCGATCGCCTGTTCTACCAATGCCGCCGTGCGGTCTTTCTTCCAGGCCGTACCGTAAATAATTCGGGGTATCCGTACGCCGTAAGCGGAAGTCAAAAAGTCTTTAGGGTTCATAAGCATTCCTGGGGAAATGTTGGGTTTTGATCATCCTCGCATATTAGCTGACTTTGAGCTACAGACTATCTCGCCGGGTCCCATATATAGCATAGCGGAATCGGAGGCTTCGCGGTTTGCAAAAATAGATTGTTTTTATAAGGCTAAGGTAACTACTCAGCGTATGCTCAATAGAACACTGATGACACGGATTAAACGGATAAACACTGATTTAAAAACGCAAACAAACTGAGTTCGGACTAAAAATCCGTGTAGATCCGTCCTATCTGTGTCATCCGTGTTCCATTTTTCTATGTGCTGAATAGTTACAGACTAAGTATGCTTCCGATACCGGAACTTTTGCGCGTTATCCGGCAATTTTTACCAGCCAGCCGCTATCGCCTTTGCAATTGTTGGGGCCATCCGCAGTAATAGAAATCCTGGCGTATACGCCTTTTAATGAGGCTGGGAGCATTCCATTTACCTGAAAACCGCCTTCATTTCTTGGCGTGATCTTGAGGGTGGCCGGCAGTCCTTTTACTGTAACCTTGATGGTGGTGGGATATGTGTTTGCTGATGCTGAAAAAGAAAAGCTTGAACCCGCAGCAACTTCGGCATTTTCAGATGGCACAAAATGGGAAAATTCCGGTTTGGTGCAGGATTTTGAGCTACTGCTGCTGCCGTAAGCCCATGAAGCGCCGGTTGCCAGCATTAAAATAAAAAACCATAAGTAATTATATTGTTTCATCGTCATGCCTCATTGCGTTGTTAAAGTCGGTTTTAGGTTTTTTGTCGCAGGTGATTTGTTTTTAGAGCTCCTTATTAAATTTAGCGTAAATCCCGAGCCAGCAAACCGGCATTGCCGCCTATCGCAGCGGTGTTTATTGTGACGGTCTGCTCTACGGCGAAACGGCGCAGATAATCGGGGCCGCCGGCTTTCGGGCCGGTGCCGGAAAGCCCCATGCCGCCGAATGGCTGCACGCCGACCACCGCGCCGATCATGTTCCGGTTGACATAGATATTGCCGACTTTTGCGCCCTGCCGTATGGTGTTGACGACGGCGTCTATCCGGCTGTGGATGCCCAGCGTCAGGCCGTAGCCGGTCGAGTTGACTGCGGCGATGACTTGGCCGAGTTCCGATTCGCGGTAACGGACAACATGCAATACCGGCCCGAATACTTCCTGGGTCAGTTGCGATAACGCGTTTAGTTCGATCAGACTGGGCGGGAAAAAACTGCCATGCTCCAATCCATCCGGCAGCGGCAGTTGATAAAGCAGCTTGGACTGATCCTGCATGGCATCCAGGTGTGCAGTCAATGGCGCCAGTGCGGCATGGTCGATAACCGGGCCGATGTCGGTTTGATAAACGCCGGGATTGCCGACATTTAATTGCTGCATCGCGCCGATCAGCATCGCGATGGTTTTATCGGCGATGTCCTCCTGCACGCATAAAACCCGCAACGCCGAACAACGCTGGCCGGCGCTGTTGAACGCCGAAACCACGGCATCCTGCACCAGTTGTTCCAGCAATGCCGAGCTGTCGGCAATCATCACGTTCTGACCGCCGGTTTCGGCAATCAGCGGCACAATAGCCTGATGATGCCGGGCTAATTGCAGGTTAATGAACTGGGCCGTGGACGTGGAACCGGTGAAAACAACCCCGGCAACTCGGGGATCAGGAAGTAAAAGCTCTCCAAGCAGGCTGCCGCCCACCGGCAGAAACTGCAATACCGGTTCGGGGATGCCGGCCCGATGCAGCAACTGGATGCAGCGCATCGCGGTCAATGCGGTCTGGCTGGCCGGCTTGGCGATGACTGTGTTACCGGCAGCCAGCGCCGCGGCTATTTGGCCGATAAAAATGGCGATCGGGAAATTCCACGGGCTGATGCAGACATAAACGCCGCGGCCGTAATGATAAAGCCGGTTTTCCTCGCCGGTAGGGCCGGACAGCCTGACCGGTTCGCCGAACAAGTCCTGTGCGGACTGGGCGTAATAGCGGCAAAAATCGACGGCCTCCCTGACTTCCGCGAACGCGTCTTTAATGGTGCGGCCGCCTTCCCGAATGCACAAAGACGCCAGCTCCAGGCGATGCAATTCCAGAAGATCGGCCGCCTGTTTCAAATACCCGGCGCGTTGTGCAACAGGGTAAAGCCGCCAGTCGGCAAAGGCCTCAGACGCGCCGGTTAACGCATCGTTAATAGCAGCGGGTTCCGCAAAAGTTACAGAGCCGGCAATCAAGCGGTTATCGTAAGGATTAACGATAAGCCGCTCCTTGCCGGAGCAGGGGCGCCCGTTGATTAACGGCATTGCCGACCACGGCTTATCGGCCAACGCATCCAGGTTTTGCTGCACCGATTCCAGTTGCTCGGGGTCGGCTAAATTCAACCCGGAGGAATTTAGCCGCTGTTCGCCGAATAAGTTGCGGGGCGATACGATTGGCGATTGATTGACCGATGTTTTCACCGCCGCTACCGGGTTGCTAATCAGTTCGTCGACGCTAATATCGGGGTGGCTGATCTGGTTGATGAATGAGGTATTGGCGCCGTTTTCCAGCAAGCGCCTGACCAGATAAGGCAGCAGTTCGCGATAATCGCCGACCGGCGCATAAACGCGGCAAGGAATCCGCCAGTTTTTAACGTCGATGATTTCCCGGTAAAGGCTTTCGCCCATGCCGTGTAAACGTTGGAATTCATAGCCCGGATGCCGCTTCCCGAATTGATGGACGGCGGCGACGGTATGCGCGTTATGGCTGGCGAACTGGGGGTAAAACGCATCCGGTTCGGACAGGATAAACTGCGCGCAAGCCAGGTAGGACACGTCGGTCGCCGACTTGTGGGTAAACACCGGGTAATCGGCCAGGCCGTTTTCCTGCGCCCGTTTTATTTCGCTGTCCCAGTAAGCGCCTTTGACCAGGCGCAACGGAATTTTCTTATGTCGGCATTCGGCCAGTTCGGCCAGCCAGCGGAGTGCCGGCAGCGCTCTTTTTTGATAGGCCTGCACGGCCAAACCCAGTCCCGGCCAATCGTGTAAATCGGGATGGTTAAAAACCGCGGCGAAAATATCCAGCGACATGTCCAGGCGTTCGGATTCTTCCGCATCGACAGCGATTGCAATATTGGCGGTGCGGGCAGCCTGGGCCAACTCCAGCAATTTACCGCTTAACTCCTTGACCGCACGGCCATGCTGCAACGGCTCGTAACGGGGACATAGCGCCGATAACTTAATCGATATGCCCGGATTGGCGTAAATATCGGCAGAGGCCGCACATCCTGCCAGCGCATTAATAGCCGAGCGATACGCCTGGAAATAAAGTTCGGCATCGGCCTGGGTCAACGCCGCTTCGCCAAGCATATCGTAGGAATAGCGGAATACCGGGTCCTGCCCGCTACGTTGGACCGCATCCTGAATGGATTCCGCAAAGACAAACTGCAATGCCAGATGCTGCATGGCCTGCTTTATTGCCGCGCGTATTAACGGCGCGCCCATCCGGGATAGCAGTTGCTCGAAGACTTGCGGCTCATGATGCGCCTCAAAGTCCCCGGCAAATAGCAGCGCCTTGGTGGCTAAATTGACCAGCGGGGAATCGCTATGCTGCAAATGGCTTTGCCAGTCCGCACCGGTGAGTTTTTCCTGCAAGAACAGGTCCTGCGTGCGGCTGTCGGGAATACGCAGCAAGGCTTCGGCGATCCCCATTAAAACAACGCCTTCCTGGGAGTTAAGCTGATATTCTTGCAGGAACGCTTCAATCGCGGATTGCCGGGATTTTTTTTCCCTGACTGCGGTAACCAGCGTTTTGGCGCAAGCGCCTATCGGGACCGGATCGTAAGCGTCTAATGCGGCCAATAAGTCAGTGACGAGGCCTTTCTCATCGGCTAAATAAGCCCGATTAACGGCTGTTCGTAATTCGGCTAAAGATTTTTGAGTCATAGAGTCTAACCTCTCGGCAAGAATTTCCAGTCTCTTGGCGGGGCACCTTTGAAACAGGAGATTGGATCAAAAAAACAGACCGATCAACGGGTTTCATTGTTCCACACCAGAGACTCAAGTCAATCTCTTTCATACCTGTTTTCTGATCCCCACTCGCCGGGGGAGCTCCGGGG
>JBAQYH010000323.1:0-1538 GCA_049299935.1 Methylobacter sp.
CTTTAGTCCCTCAATATACATATGAACCCCGGCAAAAATAAGCGCTGTAAACAGAACAGCCACGCCGATAGCGTTTATAAAATCCTGCTTTTTCTGCGCCCGCAGTTCTTCACGCCAGGGGAGTAAATTGATTTTTGCCATTAGTCAAAACTCCTCAGCGCTAACCCGCACGCAATCATCATTGCCGAAGCATCATTGCTCAATGACTGGGGTTTTACTTTATTGGACAGAGCCATATTGATGAAAGGGTTGGCTATAACGGTAGGCACCCCTATAGTTTGCTGGACCAATTTGTCTATACCCGGTATCGAGGCGCAACCGCCCGCCAGAATAAGATTATCGATGCGCCTGTTCGCGCTTGATGAAACAAAAAACTGTATCGACCGCTGAATTTGCTGAACCATTGCCCGTTTAAACGGTTCAAGCACATCCACTGTGTAATTGTCGGGCAGACCGCCCAGTTTTTTTGCCAAACCGGCCTCTTCATAAGTTAACCCGTAGCGGCGCTGGATTTCTTCAGTCAACTGCTTGCCGCCGAAACCCTGCTCTCTTGTGTATACGGTACGGCAATTATATAAAACATTTAGGGCGGTCATGGTTGCCCCAATATCCACGATGGCAACCGTTTGGCCTTCCACGGCATCCGGCAGCTGATCAATCAGCAGGCTGAATGCATTTTCCATCGCAAAGGCTTCAACATCGACAATTTTGGCCTTTAAACCTGCTTTTGCCAACACCTCGACACGATCCTCAATAATTTCTTTTCTCGATGCCGCGAGCAGCACATTAACCATTTCAGGGTTATTTTCATTTTCGCCCTGTACTTCAAAATCGAAATTCACCTCATCAAGCGAATAAGGCACATACTGGTCTGCTTCAACCAGGATTTGCTCTTCCATTTCATCGTCGGTTAATGAAGCAGGCATTGGAATAACTTTGGTCATCACTGAAGATCCTGCAACGGCAACAGACGCTTGCTTTAGCTTAGAGCCGGATTGTTTTAACGCGATTTTTATGGCGTCGGCGATCACTTCAATGTTTGCAATATTTTTATCAATAACGGCGTCTTGCGGCAAAGGCGATACCGCATAACTCTCAACCCGGTAACGAGCGCCGACCTTACTCAATTCGAGTAATTTTATAGCCGCGGTGCTGATATCAATACCAAGAACGGCACTCTGTTTCTGACTAAACCAACTCATGAACTATCCCTTAAAAAACTTGATGAATTAAGTAATCGACCTGTCGCAATGCCAACCACTCGGCAATCGCTCCTTGCATTGCTTTAACACTCCCCCTCCGTAGGCTCACCCCGCATAACCCCAGGGATGTAGAAAAGCTCACACCCCTTACCTACATCCGTGCAGGCAATACAGATTTTTGCACGAAGCTAAATATCTGCCCAATGCGGTCGTCGGCTACAATCAACCATCGCAAAACCTATTTACTGGCGAAAGTATAGTAGCCTTTTTTATTTTGATGCTTAAAATGTTCAATTTATTTGCTCGATCTGTTGCTTTTATTACTACTGCACCGTT
>JBAQYH010000324.1:0-3219 GCA_049299935.1 Methylobacter sp.
GGAAGCTGGAGCTTCCGAGACTGGGTTCCCAAGCTGGAGCTTGGGAACCAGCGCAACTCCGCGGTAGCGCCGCCGAGTTTCTCGCGGTCAGGTTGACCCGATTGTTAGTATTTTTCAGTATGGTTCAATCACAGTATTCTCAAGATATTCTTGAGTAAATTCTTGTACATAATCGATTGCCCCAACTATTTGTTTTAGAAAATTCACGATACTAATGCCTTCGTCATTAACGTCTAAATTCTTGGCATATTCATATGCTGACAGTGGTTTGCCTTTTTGGGGGTCGTGTTTATAGCCGTGACTATGTTCAAAGTTTCTTATAGAAACATATCGTTTTGCAGAAACTCCAAGATCATTAGCTTTGCTTATTTCATCCCAAATCTTTTGATTTAGTGTCCAAGCACTATTTAATTTGGGGTTACCGTCATTTTTTAATTGCCGAACCTCGTTTTTATATAAGTATCTTTCATCAGAATCATGAATGACATGCTGTTTGATTTTAAAATGGGTTAGAACTTCAATAAAAAATGGGATATTATTCTTGGTGCCAGTATTCAGAACAAATACGTCGCTTTCAGGATAATGTTCTGATAAAAGACCACGTAAAACTATAGCCTCAGTATCGCCCTCTACCAGAACAACTTCGTCTGAAAAAAATGTCTCACATACATGTGGATTGAACCGGTTGAGCATTAACACATGATCTTTGGTTGCATCGTCTTTGGAAAAAACATCGTCGCCTGCTTGATATATTGCGGTTTCTCCGTTTTCTTTTTTTATAAATCTTGCTAATGATGTGTGCTGCCTGCTCATGTCAATTAGCTGGGGATCATGCGAAACGCATATAATCTGATACTCTTCCTGCTCTGCGATTTTATAGAGCGTGTCGCGAAACTTACGTTTGTTGCTAGGGTGCAAGTATAATTCAGGCTCTTCAAATAAAATGATGTGTTTTTCGTTCTCTTTAGAGTCTTTAAATATCCCTAGAATATTGATGATTGCTTGCCGAATTAGTCCGTGCCCATGCAGATCAAAGGTTCTGTCTGCAACCTCATTGTCACCGTTTTGTTCGTCCGTTAACTGCTGAATAGCATCAACAGCCTCTTGTAGTTGCCCTTCTTCATCTTCAATTTTGTTGCCTATTGTCACGCTAAAATCTTTCTCAAAAGCTTTGCTTAGATCGGCTTCCTTATGTGGGGTAGATCGAATATTCAACTGTAAATCAGGAAATGTTTGGCTAAAATATTTATTGGCACTTGTACTTATAGCACCCATATAATCAGCACATTCCACTTTCTCTTGAAGTGTTTTGATTGCTGTCAGTGCCGAGTCGTATTCAGCTATATGGTTTTCTTTTAGCTTCTTGAGCAACTTGGCTTTAATCTCTTTTTCAAGCCAGTCCGTTAGAGACTTGATGCTTGGCATCGCTTCGATGTAAATTATGTTTGGAGTGGCATTGGTCAGGATGGGCTCGAGCCCACCAAAACCACCATCGACAAATTGATTTTCCTCGATACTAAATGTTTCTTTTTTAGCAACAGCATCAACGGCAGACCATGTTTTCCGGAACTTTATTTCCCCTTCTGCGCTTACCCATTTATTGAGCCCTTTTTGCTCAAAATTATCGTTATCTGTTTCTTCCTTTAAGAAGCTTGCCTCGATAACAATTTGGTTCTCCGGATTCTGGTCAAAAAAATCTGTGATTAATGATTTTTGATTAGGAGATGCAAAATATCTGTAGGCATGAAGAACACTTGACTTACCAATGTTGTTTTTTCCAAACAAAAAAACAATGTTGTTGTCCTTGAAGCGAAGTTCATTTTGACTGCCGTTTATTGCTCTAAAATTTTTTATTATTAAAGATTTAAGCTTCATTCTGTTCCTTTGGATATGTACGCAGTGTTCAGGCTACCAGTGGTTGCTAACAAGTGATTATATAGTTTTCTGTATATCTACCACGAAACCAGCTTCCCCACTATCCGGTTGAAAGCGACGGTCTCACTATATCACTGGCTATGCAACTTTTCCTGCAACCATACTTTTATAAGTGACTGGTAGGGTACATCCCGCGAATTTGCGGCGGCTTTGATCGAATCAAGAAGGTGCTGAGGAAGTCTCAGTGAAATGGTTTTTGTCGTTGGCTTTAAGTTAGGGAGCACTATCCGCTGGGCTTTCGTCCAATCCATATAGTCTGTGGAATCATGCGTTTCCCAAAACGCCTGCTCTTCGGCTTCATTGGCGAATTTTGGAATTGTTTTAAGTTGTTTGCTCATAAATTTTGCGCTCCTTTCTGTGCATGTCTCTGGCTGATATAACACGTATACTCTCGCCAGCATTACGCAGGGTGAATGTGATATGCAACATCCGAACTTCGTTTGTCTTACTTAGTGCGTGAAAGCTGCACTCGCCTTGACTGTGTTTAGTATCGTCAATTACAAGTAGTGGTTCATTGAAGAAAACCTGCTCTGCTTCAGCCATTGAAACGCCGTGCTTGTCGTTCTTGCGAGCGTTTCCTTCATCCCAATCAAATTCTGTAATTTTAGTAAAATCAATCATAGTTGTATATTATGAAGGTATACAATGAAAATCAAGTCTATCTGTTTTTAAGGCTCATTAAACAGCTCCAACTTGCTACATGGGAAAAATTCATCGTCCGGTTATGTACGTGCCAAATTGGTTCGCTGTAATCGGCTGGCCATTGGGTATGCTGTCATTCGGGAGTCTGGAGTGCGTGGCTGCTCAGGGTCGAACTGCGGCAATCAATGTCTGATGCAATTGAGGCTAATTTTGGCAATTGTCAGATCAAGTCCAGAGTTTTACAAATCATTCAACTCCCCTGCCCCATTGCCCCGCATAAAAGCGTTCATTCAGTGCGGCCCTGGAACGAGCGGCTAATTCGGTTTCCTTAAAATCGTCATCAAGCACATCCACATCGGCTTGATAGCCGACGGCCATCATCGCCATCGGCCTGCAATCGCCCGGAAGATTAAAAACCTCTCGGGCTTTTTCCGCATCAAAACCGCCCATTTGATGTGCACACATTCCCATCGCAGTAGCCTGCAAGCACAAGCTGACGCTGGCCGCTCCGGTGTCATACATCGCCCAGCGGTTAGGTTGGCCGTTATGATTGAAATTTTCCATTGCCACAGCAAGTATCAACACCGGGGCGTTCTTGGCCCCTCGCCGGTTCTTTTCAGCCAGGATTGAAATCGCATGTTG
>JBAQYH010000325.1:0-1848 GCA_049299935.1 Methylobacter sp.
GGGTGGCATTTGCGGTTTATTTCTTTGCCCTTAACACGGAAACAACGGAAATGGCGCGAACCTACGCTTTTACCGTGCTGGTGTTTGCCGAACTGTTGCGGGCCTTCGGCGCTCGCAGCGAAACCAAACCGGTCTGGCGCATCTCCCTGTTCACGAATATCAATCTCACGCTCGTGGTTGTTATTTCTGTCAGTCTGCAAGTATGGAGCCAACATAACGCAACGCTGGGCCGCTTCCTGAAAACGTCATACCTGACGTTCAGCGCTTGTTTTGTACTTGTCGCCTTGGGTGCTATTCCACTGTTGGCTCTTGAGCTAACGAAGGTCGTCCAGCGGGCTCGACTGCAAACCAGGACTGAGCCGGAAACCTACAAACAGCGGCTCGATCAAAAGTCCAGCCGGGCTTGGACCCTATTCGGACTTGCAGTGAAAAAGTTTTCGCAGACGGACGGGGCGCAGTCTGCGGCGGCGTTCGCGCACTACGCGTTTTTCTCGTTGTTTCCTTTGATTGTCCTGATCGTCACTATTGCCTCGGCCTTTATTGACCGTGACCTGGCTGGAACAAAGGTCATTGCCTACGTTGAAACCTACGTCCCGATGACCGGCGAAATGCAGAGTTACATTTTCGACACCATCAACGATGTGATCAAAGTGCGCGGGCAAGCGGGTGCCGTTGCGTTTCTCTTGCTCATTTGGGCAGCCATGGGTTTTTTCGCCACACTGGTCCGCGCCGCCAACCGGGCATGGAGCATCGAGGTCTCCAACTGGTGGCGGCGGCCGTTCAAAAGCCTGGGTTTTCTGATCATCATGATCAGCCCGGTCCTGTTGGCCGCCGCGGTGCCGGTGCTGGCGAAAATGGCGAAGGACCGGCTTTTCCCGGTGCATGATTTCAGCTCCTGGGTCTACGCCCTGGGGAGCTTTTTTATCCCTTTGTTGGTCGTGTTCCTCGGTCTGAGTCTGTTTTACAGGTTGGCTCCGCGGCGGCCCACCCGGTTTGCCGAAATCTGGTTCGGTGCCTTGTGCGCCACGGCGCTCTTGCTGGCGGCCGGAACTCTATTTGTGGTCTGCCTCGAGAACTTCGCCACGTTAAACGCGATCTATGGGGCATTCGGCGGGATCATGGCATTACTGCTGTGGATTTACCTTTCCGGGTGCATTCTCATCTTCGGCGCCTGCCTGTGCGCTGCTCAGGCCGAAGCACTCAACACCAGGAATAAACCATGAATACCAAGACGCTTTCCCCGGAATTACTCCATAAGATGGATGCCTACTGGCGCGCCGCCAACTATCTGTCGGTAGGCCAGATTTATCTCTACAACAACCCGCTGTTGAAGAAGCCGCTCAAGCTGTCGCACATAAAACCGCGTCTGCTCGGTCACCATCGACAAACACGGCGAGGATATGCCGGAAATCCGCAACTGGAAATGGCAAGGATGAAACTATTGGAGCAAAACAATGGGCATGATGAAAAGAGAAAGGAGTATTGAGATGAACAATAACTATAACCGCACGACACCGGCGTCCTCACGGGTGAGGCAGCCTGGGCGGCAGTCGACCCGGTTCTTAAAAACCACAACCGGACTCACCGCTACAAGCCCGGCAGCCGGCATAACCCTATACCGAACGGATTAAAAGCATTATTCGCCACGAAGGCACGAAGGACACGAAGTTTTCAATGCATTGAATAAAAGCGATTTCTTCGTGCACTTCGTGTCTCTCGCTCGTTCCCAAGCTCCAGCTTGGGAATGCAGTCGTAGAAGCTCCAGCTTCCCGACTCGCGAAGCTGCGACTGCATGGATGCAGGAGGTAGAGCAACGCAAGGAGCAGTTGCCGAGAGCTTCGCTAACTG
>JBAQYH010000326.1:0-2786 GCA_049299935.1 Methylobacter sp.
CCCGACGGCACGCGTAAATTATCTTCCAACACATACATAATACCGTCTTTGTCGCGTACCAAGTCGGTGCCGCAAATATTGGCCCAAACGTTATGGCGTGGTTTCATGCCGATACATTCTTTACGGAAATTTTTTGAGCTGTGGATAATGTCGGCAGGCATTTTGCCGTCTTTGATGAAGGCT
Organism: Methylobacter sp.; assembly: GCA_049299935.1. Classification (GTDB taxonomy): domain Bacteria; phylum Pseudomonadota; class Gammaproteobacteria; order Methylococcales; family Methylomonadaceae; genus Methylobacter_A. The sequence continues at coordinate 184 of JBAQYH010000326.1, forward strand.
TGTTGATCGTAAACATCGGCTATAAAGCAATTTAAGGCCGTCAGGCGTTGTTTCAGGCCTTTTTCTATGATTCGCCATTCGATAGAGCTGATGATGCGGGGGATAATGTCGAACGGCCAAGCACGGTCAATGTTGCCTTCATCGCTGTAGACGGTAAAGCTGATGCCCATTTCCAAAATAGCCAGCTCGGCAGCTATTTTGCGTTTATCAATATCGCTCTTACTGAGTGAGTTTAAATACTGGCACAAGCGGTAACTAATGTGCCGGGGCTGAAACTCCGAACACATGAGCTCATCGTAAGCGCTATCGGTCTTGTAGTTTTCCCAGATTGATTTCATGACATTTCATTTGGTTGGCTTTATGAACTTGCATAAAAATTTGCATGATTTGTGCCATTTTCTACCTAGCTTGGATTGTTTATACGATTGAATGATTGAGTCATCGGGAAAGGCGCGCACGGCACGCCCTACGCGGCGAGAATTTTGCCTCGGTCCCAAGCTCCGGAAGTTGTGAAAATATTCGTTTTTAGAAAAAATTAAAGAATTCACCACGAAGACACGAAGAACACGAAGTTTTCAATGCATTGAATTAAAACGATTGTTTTTCTTCGTGTCTTCGTGGTGAATCTAATTTTGCATCGTTCCCACGCTCCGGCGTGGGAATGCAGTAGTGACGCTCCAGCGTCACGGTTAGCAACGCTGGACGTGAGAATAACGGAATCGGTCAAAGCGATTAAGCAAAACAGTCGGCTGCACCCTGTTTTGGTGTAGTCCGCTTCAAATTGGTGCAACTTGACCGGTTAAATGAGTTTTTCCGCTCGCCATTGATGCTATACCGTTTGCACTTCAAAGTGCGGTTTTTAAAATCTCCTCACCCCAGCCCTCTCCAGCAGGAGAGGGAGTATGGCTGCCGAATTTTGATGTGCGATTAAGTAGTGAAATGTGTGAAAGCTGTTTGTGTTGAGTCTTTCGGCGATGTTCATGACAAGTTTCGACGGGCGGGGCGGAACGAGGTTCTGGAATGCTCAACAGCGTTTAGGTTGATGTACTTATCAGCACATGCGGAAGTTTATACGCCCCGGATGGTCACTTGGTATGAGGCTTGCTTCGGTTTTATGAATAAAACTTATAGAGAGCTTATTATGCCGGCCACTAGCCAATCCTTATCTTTTCCTGTCCAAGGCGACAAACAAAACTCCCCATTCTTTAATGAATACCTCGGCAAGCTGCTCGAAGAGCGCGATAGCTTGGGTATCAGCGACATGATTCATGAAATCGATGCGATGATGCTGACCGTCGAGCCGGGAAGATCGATTGAATACATCGAAGAATTATGCCTGATGTCGCCTTATCATTACCTGGTCACGCTGGAAAGCGAATCGCATTGGAGCCATGTACTGCGCATCGACCTGAAGACGCCCGACCTGATTATCCGCGAAGTGAAAAACGACGACACCAAGGGCATTTTCCGCAGTCTTAATGAAATCTTCCCAATTGGCACCAGCAAGCCGCACAGCCGCTACATGGGCGAAGTGTTAAGGGTGACCAACCTGCACAAAGTGGTTAAGTTGCAGCAAAGCAGGGGTTTCCTGTTTTTTTCCCAGGACGACGTGCGTAAGCTGGAATTGCCGGGCAATATGGCGATTGTCAAACCTTCCCCCTATACGCATAACATTGTTGCCTATTTGGAACGGAAGCCCGAGGAGCCGCGTGTTTATGCGCTGGGAGTCAGCAGCGTCCGCAGTGATGCCAGGCAAGCCTGCGAGACCGCCAAGCAGCAACAAAAGTCATTAGGCATAGCCGAGCTGATTTTGCCGGTCGATCATTTGGCGACCCGTATTTACAGTCAAAACAGGGAAGTGGCGATTTTGGAATGGCTGTCGTTGTCCAGTTATTACTACTGGGGTTCGTTTGACATAGTCGATCAAAATTCATCGACCAATGTCACCAAAAGCATTCACTATGCCGATGAGTTTCATAGCCCGGCCAAAGTGTTTACCGCCAATAACACGCCTTATTTCGTCAATCATTTCAAGATATTCCCGTCACCGACCGAAAACTTTGTGCGCAATTACGGGCCGAGATTGCACCATATTGCCCTGGCGGTAAAGCCGGGCAATCAGCAGGGCATGGAAAATATTGATTTTGTGGTTGACGCCATCGCTACGCAAGGCAAAAGTTTTCTGCTGGATGTGGTGGGTTCCAAAGACGAGGGCTTAAAACAGATTTTTTCCAGCGCTTCCGAGCATTCCTCGCTGATTATTGAATATGTCCAGCGTTTTGGCGGCTTTCAGGGATTTTTTACCAAGGATAATGTCGCCAAACTCACGCATGCGGCGGGTATCGAAGAAGAATTGTTGCGGATGCAGACTGAAGCGCAGAAAGCCATGTCGGTTTAATAAAGTAGTCCACGAAAAACACGAAAGACACGAACGCCGGCATGGCGGAATCGGATGTAGTTTGGGAGATGATTGCCGGAACCGCTAATTCTCGCCGTCGCTCGAACCGGCTTATTCCGGCCTGAAACGTCCCGCCTGTTCAGAACGTTGCCAGTCAGACCTTCCAGGTTTTAAAAACCTGGAAGGTCTGCATATCGGCATGTTT
>JBAQYH010000327.1:0-1525 GCA_049299935.1 Methylobacter sp.
GTATGGTGGCGCGTGACACGATGGCGATCCCCAGCCCCGCCTCGACCGCACCTTTCAGCGCCTCAGGACTTCCCAATTCCATCACGATGTGCAAATCCTCCGGGTTGAAGCCGGAGCGCCGGAAGAAATCATCCACCACCTCGCGCGTCCCGGAACCCGCCTCACGGCTGATATAGGGCAATGTTGCCAATTGTTCCGGGGTCGGCGAAGGCAGCTTGGCCAAATCGTGGTGCGGCGCGCAAATGGCGACCAGTTCGTCCTCGCAACACACCTGCGCTTCCAGGCTGGGATGATGCGACGGCGCTTCGATCAGACCGATATCGAGGGTGTGGTCCGCCACCCGTGATTCAACGGTTTCGGAATTCGCCACAGTCAGGCGCGTCTGCACTTGGGGATATTTCGATTTAAAATCACCCAACAGACGTGGCAACATGTATTCAGCAATAGTGGTGCTGGCGCCTATCAGCAAAATGCCGCTGACATCACCAGTCATTTCCATCAAGCGGGTTTCCATCTCACTGGAAAGATTGAGGATACGTTCGGCGTATTCCATCGCCAAACGCCCAGCCGGGGTCAGGGTGATTTTGCTGTGGCTACGTTCGAACAAGCGCGTATTGAAATGCTCTTCCAACTGCTTGACCTGGAAGGTCACCGCCGGCTGCGTCATGAACAAAAGCTCAGCCGCCTTAGTAAAGCTAAGCTGTTTAGCAACCGTATAAAAAACCTGGAGACGCCGATCCGCCATAATTATTCCAATGTTGTCAATTAAACTTTTTTATATTCAACCACAATTCAGCCGTCAAGTGTACCAAAAATCGCCGTGGCAAGGATGCCGGATTTCATGTTATAAAGCTGCTGGCTTAACAACTCCCAGCACGGATGAATCGCGGTTTCTACATCATTCTGACAGCGCAATTTTTTTCTGCCCTGGCTGACAATGCACTTCTGATAGCCGCAATCGCTGCGTTACGTGAGATGCACGCTCCGCACGAGTACGAACCGTTGCTCAAGCTTTTTTTCACCGTTTCCTATGTCGCCCTGGCAGCCTTTGTTGGCGCTTTTGCCGATTCGATGCCGAAAGGCCGGGTAATGCTGATCAGCAACGCCATCAAGATCGGCGGATGCCTGATGATGTTCATGGATGTCCACCCCTTGCTCGCCTATGCCGTTGTCGGCCTGGGAGCCGCCGCTTATTCGCCGGCGAAATATGGCATCCTGACTGAACTATTACCGCACCGTCTGCTGGTTATCGCCAATGGCTGGATCGAAGGGCTGACTGTCATCGCGATCATCGTTGGGACCGCCGTGGGCGGATTATTGGTCAAGCCGGAGATTGCCCAAGCGCTGCTTTCCTTCGATATTCCGTTTATCGACACCGGAATCGATACCATCCCGGAAATGAGCATCAGCATTATCGGCGCGATATACATCACCGCCGCATTCTTCAACCTCTATATCCCCGACACCGGCGTGGATCACCGCATGCTGAAAAAGAACCCGCTGTTTCTCCTGCACGACTTCAACC
>JBAQYH010000328.1:0-2924 GCA_049299935.1 Methylobacter sp.
CTTATGTATAGATATGAAGGCCGCGTTATCTACGAAAGCCACGATGATGACGGCATTTTAGAAGTAGTCGAAACTGATGGCGTAAGATCGCTGCACTTTGGCTCGATTCCCCGGCAAAGCAGTATGCTGCTGGCCGAACCGGATAAACTGCACCTGAATTATGTGCGGGCCATGACCAGTTGGATGTTATTCAAGCCCACGCTTGACGATGAAGCTTTGATCATCGGTTTGGGCGGCGGCTCATTAACCAAGCATTTACTGCACCATTTCCCGGACTGCCGCTTGAGAGTCGTGGAATACCGGGAAAGCGTGGTCAAAATCGCCCGCAGCCATTTCGGCCTGCCCCTCGACCCGCGCCTGAAGGTTATCATCGATGACGGCGCGAAATATGTAAGACTACGAACCGACAGCCAAGCCGAGCAATACAGCCTGATGTTTATTGACGCGTTCGACCACGAAGGCATGGCGCCATCAATCAGTAACCATGCGTTTTTTGATGCCTGCAAAATGCTGTTAAAAAAAGACGGCATGCTGGTCATCAACCTTTGGGGCGGCGTCAACAACACCCAGTTCCGGCAGGTAGCCTTATGGCTGGGACAGACTTTCGACTGGAGAATCCTGTTTCTCCCCGTTCCGGACCGCGGCAATATTATCGGCCTGGCCTTTAATGAGGAAGCCCCGCTCTATTCGATGAAAGATTTGCGAACCAGGGCCATCGTCCTTGAGCAAATTTACCAGATTGAATTTATCTCTTATTTAAAAGAAATCACCAAGCACAACTCCAGCGTCATCAACAACTCGATACAAAAATAATGTCTACCGCCTTACAAACCGAACCCAACCTTTTTAGCTACCGGAAATACTGGGCGCAGCGCTTTGGCACCGCCCCTGTTTTGCCGATGAGCAAGGCTGAAATGGACGAACTCGGCTGGGATGCCTGCGACGTAATCCTGGTGACCGGCGATGCCTATATCGACCACCCCAGCTTTGGCATGGCGCTGATTGGACGGCTGCTCGAGGCGCAGGGATTCAGGGTCGGCATCATCTCCCAACCGGACTGGACCAGCGCCAAGGATTTCATGAAGCTTGGCCGCCCGAACCTGTTTTTCGGCGTGACCGGCGGCAACATGGACTCGATGGTCAACCGCTACACCTCGGACAAAAAAATCCGCTCCAACGACGCTTATACCCCGGACGGCGCGGCGGGCAAACGCCCTGACCGTGCGGTCAACGTCTACTCGCACCGCTGCCGCGAGGCTTACAAGGATGTGCCGATTATCATCGGCGGCATCGAAGCCAGTTTGCGGCGCATCGCTCATTACGATTACTGGTCGGACAAGGTCAGGAAATCCGTACTGCTCGACTCCAAAGCCGACCTGCTGGTATACGGCAATGCCGAGCGCCAAGTTGTCGAAATCGCCCATCGCCTGGCGAACGGCGAAGCCATATCGGATCTGAAAGGCATACGCGGCACGGTGCACTTTGTTAAACAAATACCGGAAGGTTTTGCGGTTAAGGATTCCACCGACATTGATCATCCGGGAGCGGTCATGCCGCCGCAAGATCCCTACCAGGAAGAGCCCGTTTGCGATAAAAAGCCCGATGCTGCCGGCGAAAAAGTGATCTCGTTTCCGAGCTCCAGCTTGGCAACGCACAGACAGCAGGTCAAGGATCAACGGGCAAAAACCGTTATCCGCCTGCCCGCCTACGAAGCGGTAAAAGACGACCCGATACTGTACGCTCATGCCTCGCGGGTCATGCACGGCGAAACCAACCCCGGCAATGCGCGCCCGTTGATTCAACTGCATGGAACGCGGCAAGTATGGATTAATCCGCCCCCGATTCCGCTGACAACCAAAGAAATGGACGGCGTGTTTGACCTGCCTTACTCCCGCGTACCGCATAAAGAATACGGCAACGCCAACGTGCCCGCCTTTGAAATGATCCAGCATTCGGTCAACATCATGCGCGGTTGTTTCGGCGGCTGCACCTTCTGCTCGATCACCGAGCATGAAGGACGCATTATCCAAAGCCGTTCCGAAGATTCGATCATCAAGGAAATCGAAGCCATCCGCGACACCTCGCCCGCGTTTACCGGCCACATTTCCGACTTGGGCGGCCCTACCGCCAACATGTACCGGCTGGCCTGCAAAGACCCGAAAATCGAAGCCGCCTGCCGCAAACCGTCCTGCGTCTATCCCGGCATTTGTCCGAACCTGAATACCGACCATACCCCGCTGATAAAGCTCTACCGCAGAGCCCGCGCCTTGCCCGGCATCAAGAAAATCTTTATCGCGTCCGGCCTGCGTTACGACCTGGCCGTAGAATCGCCGGAATATGTCAAGGAACTGGTCAGCCACCATGTCGGCGGCTACCTTAAAATCGCCCCGGAACACACCGAGCAAAGCGTGTTATCCAAAATGATGAAGCCGGGCATGGGCACTTACGACCGATTCAAGGAAATGTTCGACCGGTATTCCAAGGAAGCCGGGAAAGAGCAATACCTGATCCCGTACTTTATCGCCGCCCATCCCGGCACCACCGATAAGGACATGCTCAACCTGGCGTTATGGCTAAAGCGCAATGGTTTCAGGGCCGACCAAGTGCAGGCGTTCCTGCCTTCGCCGATGTCCATCGCTACCGCGATGTATCATTCCGGCAAAGACACGCTGCATAAGATCAGCCGCACCGTAGCCGGAATCCCGATACCCAAAAGCGTCAAGCAGCGCCGTTTGCATAAAGCCTTCCTGCGCTATCACGATCCCAAAAACTGGCCGTTATTGCGCGAAGCTTTAAAAGACATGGGCCGCAGCGATTTGATCGGCAACGGCAAGCAGCACTTGGTTCCCAGCTTTCAACCCAAAGGCACGGTTGAAACGCCCGACAAAATCCAGCGTTTTAAAACCAAATATACAGGGCCGGAC
>JBAQYH010000329.1:0-2055 GCA_049299935.1 Methylobacter sp.
TAGCGAAGGCGGATTGGGAGGGCTTGAAGGAAGTTTCGCGTAAATCGAAAGTTCCTGTGTGTGCGGATGAATCCGCGTCGTCGTTGACCGACGTCAGGCGCATTATCAAGGAAAAGGCGTGTCCGGCGGTGAATATTAAGTTGATGAAAACCGGAGTGGTGGATGCGCAAAGAATAGCGTGTTTGTGCGCAAAGAACGGGATAGAGCTGATGATCGGCGCGATGATGGAATCGTCGCTTGCGACAACCGCGTCGGCGCATCTGGCGTGCGGCCTGGGTGTTTTTCGCTATATCGATCTGGATACGCCGTTTTTCATTAAGCAGGGTTTTGATAGTAACCCGTATTTGAATAGTTGTGGGGTTTATGATTTGAGCCGGGTTAAGGCGGGCATCGGGATAATTCCAGATTGCTTCGTCGCCCTTCGGGCTCCTCGCAATGGGCATAATGGTTAAAAAGTGTTGCTAATATGCCCTGTTTTTAAAGTAACAGTACCAGTGTATGTACTGAATCCGATGTTGTTTTGTTAAGCCTCTGTGTCTTTGATAATCTGTTTTGAGTCTTGAATGAAAACCTTCTAATGCATTCGTTGTTGCATGGACTTGAAGGTCATCTAAGTAATAAAACATGTTGGGTAAAGCCTTATTAATCAAGACTATTGTTCTTTTGAGATCTTTGAATGCAACTGTACTGCTTGGTAACGATTTTACAAAATCTTTGTATTTAACAATCCACTGATTGTAGGTTGCAATAAAGCAATCACGTTCTTTGATACTATTGATCCAGCTTAGTTTGCTAAGGATATCCTTGAGTTCTTTACCAGCTTGAGTTTTAGGATACGTTCTAAGCCATCTCATGCCTTCACGCTGAATATGGTAAAGACATCTCTGAGTCTTAGCAAGAGGCCAAATCATATTGATAGCGCGTATAATAGAACGTTCTCCGTCCGTCGTAATAAAGAGCGGATCAAGGTCTTGGTGTTTGAGATCTTGGAACCATGGATAAGCATCAACAAAACTCTCTTTGCGAACATAAATATGCGCAATTATTCTTTGAGTTTTTGCATCCATAAGATTCATCAAACAGCCGTCTTTATGGAAATACGTTGCATCAATAATAATGTATTTGAAAGAACAAAGATCTAATTGTTGCTTAGGTTTTTTTTCAAGCCAATACTTGATAATTGTTTTAAGCTTGGAATGACTGTAGCCTGATAACTTTGACAATTGTCTAATGCTGAAGCTTTCATTGATCCATAGCTTAAACCAGTGTTGTTGTCGATGATAAGTGTTGCTTGGTTCTTTCCAAACAAAAGTTTTGTTACAAAGTTTACAACGGAAACGCTGTTTATGTGATTGCGTTTTGCCGTAAAATTTGACATATTTTGATTTGCAATAAGGGCATCTTTTTTATGCATCAAATACCTCAGAAGTTGAACCGGTTTGACTTTTGATAGCTATTTTTATTCTATCTTATAGTAAAATCAACAAGTTGTAAATATGGGCAGCAACACTTTTTAACCATTATGCCCGCAATGACGGAAGGTATAAATGTTGATCAAGAAGATAGGAGAATTCGGGCTTATTGAACGTATCCGCAAAAGCGTGGCTGCGGATCCTTCGGTCATCAAAGGGATCGGCGACGATTGCGCGGTTCTGCCGTATACGGCGAAAAGCTTTATGCTTTATACATGTGATATGCTCGTCGAAGGCGTAGATTTTCAGCCGAAGGAGAATCCGGCCCTGGTGGGCAGGAAAGCTCTGGCGGTATCGCTATCCGATATTGCCGCGTGCGGCGGTATTCCTCGCTGGTGCCTGGTGTCTTTGGGATTGCCGTCACATACCCGCGTCGAGAAGGTTGACTCTATATACCGGGGACTGGGTGCGCTGGCAAAAAAATACTCGGTTGGCGTTGTCGGCGGAGATATCAGCAGGGCGCCGAAGCTGACGATCGATGTCAGCATGATCGGTGAAGTCGATAAAAAGAAACTGGTTTTGAGAAGCGGCGCGGCCCCGGGCGATATCATTCTAGTCACGGGTTCTTTTGGCGGGTCCATCA
>JBAQYH010000330.1:0-1763 GCA_049299935.1 Methylobacter sp.
ATACGGTTCAAACCGATAACGGCATTTCGTACCGTCTCGGGGTTGGTCCTGAGCTTGATGGAAAAAAAGCGGCGGCAATGAAGGCAAGACTGGATAAACAGAACATAAAGGCAATCCTGATCTCTGAGTAATGCGTGGATTAAAGGCATGATTTGGATAGATTTTACCCTGGTCGGGCTGGTTTTTATTTGCTTGGTAATTGGATTGTTGCGCGGATTTGTTAAGGAGTTTTTTTCATTGGTATTCTGGATGCTGGGGATCTGGGTCAGCTTGAGATTTAGTCGCGAGTTTTCCTTTTTCCTGGTATCGGCTATCAGCCATCCGGCAGCCAGAATGGCTGCATCTTTTGTCGCTTTATTTGCAATCACGCTGAGTCTTGGCGGTTTGATTGGTTTTCTATTGAGCGTATTGACAAAGAATACCGGATTGACCTTCATGGATCGGTTCGGCGGGATGGTTTTTGGTGTTGTTCGCGGCATGATCGTTGTTACGGTCGTTGTCATACTGGGGGGATTGACGTCCTTGCCCAAAGATTCATGGTGGACTGAATCGACATTGATTCCGCCTTTTCAATCGCTCGCTGTATGGATGCGAGATCATATTCCGTCAGGTATGGCGGAATACATCAGTTATCGCTAGTTTTTCTCAAAATCAGGTTAAAAAATAATGTGTGGTATTGCTGCTATCGTTTCACATCAAACTGTTAATCAAGAATTATATGATGCTCTGACAGTTCTGCAACATAGAGGTCAGGATGCCGCCGGCATTGTGACTTGTGAGGCCGGCCGGCTACATTTGCGCAAGGAAAACGGTTTGGCCCGAGACGTTTTTACCAATGCCCAAATGTTGAAATTGAGAGGCAATATGGGTATTGCTCACGTCCGTTATCCAACTGCGGGTTGCACCAGTTCGGCAGAAGCGCAACCTTTTTATGTTAATTCGCCTTTCGGCTTGACGCTTGCGCATAACGGCAATTTGACCAATACCGAAGAGCTGAAAAAGGCCCTGTTCGTAGAAGATCAGCGGCATATCAACACCGATTCCGACTCTGAAGTTTTGTTGAATGTTTTTGCTCACGAATTGCAGAGCCTGGGTAAATTGCAATTAAGCGTGGACGACGTTTTTCAGGCGGTATCCGGTGTGCATCGCCGTTGCCGGGGCGCTTATGCGGTCGTGATTATGATTGCAGGGGTCGGTATTTTGGGTTTCAGGGATCCTCACGGCATCCGGCCTATCGTATTTGGCGAAAGAAAGAGCGAACAAGGTTCGGAATTCATGATCGCATCCGAAAGCGTTGCTTTGGACGTGCTGGGCTTTGAGCTTATCAGGGACATCGCGCCTGGCGAGGCGGTATTTATTGAGGAATCGGGGGTATTGCATACCAAGCAGTGTGCTGACGTGATCGATCATTGTCCGTGTATTTTCGAGTATGTTTATTTTGCCCGGCCGGATTCCATTATCGATCGTATTTCGGTCTATAAGGCGCGTTTGCGTATGGGCGAAAAGCTGGCCAAAAAAGTGCAGAGAGACTGGCCGGATCACGATATCGATGTGGTTATTCCCATTCCCGACACCAGTCGGACAGCGGCTTTGCAGATGGCAAACCTGCTGGGCGTAAAGTACCGTGAAGGCTTTATCAAAAACCGCTATATCGGCCGGACGTTTATCATGCCGGGCCAGAAAATGCGGGAAAAGTCGGTCAAGCAAAAGCTAAACGCCATTAGCCTTGAGTTTGAAGGCAAGAATGTATTGCTGGTCGATGA
>JBAQYH010000331.1:0-2299 GCA_049299935.1 Methylobacter sp.
GCAAAGAGAAGGTCGATCCGGAGGAACTGGATCTAAAACAATACGCTAAGGTTCAGAAATTCAGAGAGAGATTGGAGAAGAGGGGACTGGTTGCGACCTATGAGGGAGTCAGAGGGTCGAAAGACGCCTTCTTCGAAAAAGTTGAGGAACATTTGCGCAAGATTCTGCAATTGATGACGACAGCCATGTCAGTACCTGCTTCTGGGGTGGCTGCTGATCCGACAGTGTATCTCCAAGACCTTTTAAAGATAACTTCTTATATCGATATCCGCGGCTTACAGATTGGACAGATGCGAGCATTTCGGTTTCCCATCGGGGATCTGTTCACTTCGATTACTGCGACGCAGGCAGCGGAAAACAATGTCAACAAGCCAACCGAAGATGAATTTAATCGTCCCGGTAGTCAATTGGAAATGGTGCATACCTTATGGGAAAGCGCAACCATGCCTTTGCACTTTGCGCTAGGGAACGATCGGCTACTCATTATAGGCGGGCCAGGCGCAGGTAAGACTACTTTTCTTCGATGGGTCGCACACACACTCTGCCAGACCGAATTGGGTACCGTATACAATGCAGCAGAAAGCCGCTTGGGGGTCAACGACCGAACGTTCCCCATTTTTGTGCGGCTAGCAGGACTGTCTGAATACATTTCACGTCATTCCAATGACTCAACTGCTCCAGCATCGGAAGTGTCACCCGCATGGTTGCCGCATTTTTTGACAGCAACCAGCCAAGAAGGTGATTGGGGCTTGAACGGTAAGTTCTTTACTGAACAACTTGAAAGGGGACTCTGTACGATACTGCTTGATGGCCTTGACGAGGTACCGGATGGAATTGCCCGTCAGCGCTTATCGCAGCTGATCGAGAGCGCTACAAACACGGAAAGCGCATATCACGGTTGCCGCTTCGTACTGACCAGCCGGCCTGCTAGCTATAGGGAAGATGTGCCATTTCCCAATTTTGTGCACGCCCTTATCGATCCGTTCACGGACCTGGCGGTTGAGACATTTCTCTCCCGTTGGTGTGAGGCGCTCTACTCTGAGGATTCGGCAACTGCCCGCAATTACTATGTCGAACTGCTTGAGGTACTAAGAGCAAGGCCCGAGATCCGCCTTATGGCACGAAATCCGTTGATTCTCACTGCCGTCGCTGTCACGCACTGGAATCAACGCAGCTTGCCCGAGCAGCGGGCCGATCTCTACGAGTCGATCATCCTGTGGCTCTCTCGTTCCCGTGAGCAGCGCCTTAGGAGAGAGAAGGGCGAGCGCGCATTGGTGCTCCTTCAGAAACTGGCGTTTGCAATGCAAAATCATCCCGACGGCGTGCATACAAGTGTGCCAATTCACTGGGCGGCGGAAAGACTGGCTGGCAACTTTGCAGAAGGTGATGAGGCTTACAGTGCAGCAGTCGAGCGTGCAATGTACTTTCTTGCAAACGAGCAACTGGATAGTGGCATTATCTGTGGCAACAGTGGATATGTTTCCTTCTTGCACCGCACCTTTCAAGAATACTTAACAGCTCGTGACCTTTCTGCCAGACCGGAAACAGAATTATCTGAATTTCTTCTTAGGAGTTCTGGGCTTATAGACGATCCTTCTTGGACAGAGGTCACGCTCCTCCTTGGTTCGATTTTACATAGGCAGTCGCCCTCGAGAGTAGACAAGCTTATCGATGTGATTCTTACACAGCTTGGGGAAACTCCACCGTTGGGGGAAATGGCGAAAGGCATTAACCTGCTATCTTTGGTAGGGGAAATGTTGGCTCCACTAGGATATAGGATTCGCGATCCTCGTTATCATCGGTTGGCACAAAATGTTGAACAAGTCGAATTTGTTCAGCAGATCGCTCGATCTGCGGCTCAGGCCAAGCATCTTAGCAAAATAGGGGAGATTGTTTCAAAACTTCCTGAAGGAGACAGCAGTTTCGTGAGAGAAACTAGCCGAATCCGTGAAATGACAAAGGAAATTGTCGAAATCCAGAACAGATTGGACAGTGTCACACAACCCATTTTGGGTGAACCATATGCAAGGTTGCTCGTCAAGACAGTAGAGAATTTTAATTATCGCGTGCGAGGATTCTCGGAACCTTTAGCATCTGAGTTCGTTAGAGCTTCTGACGCTTGGCTCCAATTAGCTAGGTCTCAACTCAGCCATGTGGAAAGGATCGCTTCTGCCGAGGCGATACCCCAAGTTTTTCGGGCTGGAGATCCAGTAGATGCGGAACATGAAGCTTTTGTCATTCGTTTTGCGGTCGTGGGAGAGATTGAACGACAGGTGATGCTCAGCAATGGGTGCCCGGG
>JBAQYH010000332.1:0-2132 GCA_049299935.1 Methylobacter sp.
ACGACTCCATAAAAAGTATTTTGTGAAATACTTCACACCCAACTTAATATAAGTTCACATACATTAGCTGGTGAGTGCCTAAATCACTCTTAAAAAATCCCTGCTATGATTTTACTCTTCAGATCCAGTCAAGCCTGCCGACCCGCTCTGTTCTTTTTTGATCCTTTCGTAGATTTCTTCCCTGTGTACAGAGACTTCTTTTGGTGCGTTAACACCTATGCGAACCTGATTTCCTTTGACTCCAAGAACAGTGACTGTAACTTCATCACCAATCATCAAAGTCTCCCCTACCCGACGAGTCAAGATAAGCATGGCTACTCCCTATATATGTTAAAAACCTACTGTTCTTAAACAGCATCCAACCAAGACGGGCAATTATAGCAGCTTTTTCTCATAAATAAAGCCTAAGATTCAACTTCCTGATCTAATTTAAATGCAGCATGCAATGCCCTGACCGCAAGCTCTAGGTACTTTTCATCGACAACAACCGATATTTTGATCTCGGATGTTGAAATCATGCGGATATTGATACCTTCATCGGCCAATGCCTTAAACATAGTACTGGCAATGCCTGCGTGGGAACGCATGCCTACACCGACAATCGACACTTTGACGATGCTGTCGTCACCGGTGACGTTTCTGGCGCCCAACTCAGTACAGGTTTTATCCAGCAAGGTTTTCGCCCCCTGATAATCATTGCGATGCACGGTAAAGGTAAAATCGGTGGTCGCATCATCGGCGATATTCTGGATGATCATGTCGATTTCGATATTGGCATCGGCAATCGGCCCCAGGATTTTAAACGCGACACCCGGCAAATCAGGCACACCGGTGATGGTTAATTTGGCTTCATCCCGATTAAACGCGATTCCTGAAATTAAAGCACTTTCCACTTGTGATTCCTCGTAGGTAATGAGCGTACCCTTACCTTCTTTAAATGATGATAATACGCGTAACGCAACGTTATATTTGCCGGCAAATTCCACCGACCTGATCTGTAATACTTTTGAGCCCAGACTGGCCATTTCCAGCATTTCCTCAAAAGTGATTTTATCCAACCTGCGGGCTTTCGGCTCCACCCTGGGATCAGTGGTGTAAACGCCGTCAACATCGGTATAAATATGACATTCATCGGCTTTTAAGGCTGCCGCCAGCGCCACCGCAGTGGTATCGGAACCGCCGCGTCCCAATGTGGTGATATTACCGTGTTCGTCCACGCCCTGAAAACCTGCGACAACCACTACCTTGCCCTCGCCAAGATGGGCCCGGATGCGTGCGTCGTCTATCTTGCGGATACGCGCTTTGGTGTGACTGCTGTCGGTCAGGATTTTGACCTGGCTGCCGGTATAAGAGCAGGCATCGCAGCCCAGCTCATGCAAAGCCATGCTTAACAGCGAAACGGTAACCTGTTCGCCGGTTGACAGCAACACGTCCATTTCCCGCTCGTTCGGATGCTTCTGCATGTCTTTTGCCAGCGCGACCAGTCGATTGGTTTCACCGCTCATCGCGGAAACCACGACGACGATTTGATCGCCCAGATCGTGGGCTTGTTTAACCTTTTCGGCGACCGCTTTAATGCGCTCGACATTTCCTACCGAGGTGCCGCCAAATTTGTATACATATAATGCCATTAATAAAACCTTCTTACGCGCCTAGTTGCGCTTTTATCCAGTCCGGAACCTGAGCCAGTGCATCAACCAATCCGGACGGATTATTGCCGCCGGCCTGGGCCATATCGGGCCTGCCGCCGCCTTTACCACCGACTTGAGTAGCGACAAAATTCACCAGATCACCGGCTTTTATTTGAGCCATCCGGTCTTTAGTCACACCTGCAATCAGGCTGACCTTATCCCCGTCGACGACCGCCAACACAATCGCGGCGCTGCCTAATTTATTTTTTAACTGATCGACCATGTCTTTCAGGGATTTGGGATCGACTCCTTCGAGCTTGACCGCCAATACTTTAATGCCCGCGACATCGACAGCCTGAGCGCCAAGCTCGTTACCTGCAGAACTGGCGAGTTTTGCATTCAAGCGTTCCAACTGCTTTTCCAACAGCCGGTTTTTCTCGATCAGCTGTTCGACTTTTTCCGGCGTCTTTTCCGGCGCGCTTTTTACCAAACCCGCAATAC
>JBAQYH010000333.1:0-4601 GCA_049299935.1 Methylobacter sp.
TTCCTTGGCGCAAACCGCCGAGTCGGCCATGGGAACAATGACCGATACCATGCAGCGTATGCGTGACTTGGCCGTGCAATCGTCTAACGACGCGGCAGTGACATCGGCAGATAGAGAGAAAATTCAGACAGAATTCAAACAACTGAATGATGAGTTGACTCGGATTATTTCCAACACCGAATTCAATGGTAAGAAAATTATCAATGGCTCTTTGTCAGGCGGCTTGGTTATCCAGGTAGGTGCCAATACGGCTGCCGACAACCATATATCTATTGATGTTGCCAATTTGTCCGTTACCGTATCCGGTGTTACCGGAGCCAGCATAGGCAGTAACGCGACGGCGACTGGCGCATCGGCAGCGATTGATGCCTTGGATACGGCTATTGCCGCTATCGATACTGCAAGAGCGAGTTTGGGTGCGGTTCAAAACCGTTTTACCACGACTATCGGCAACTTACAGTCTTCTATTGAAAATCAATCTGCTGCCCGTTCACGGATCACCGATACTGATTTTGCTATGGAAACCGCCAACTTGAGTCGTGGCCAGATTCTGCAACAAGCAGGTACCGCGATGCTGGCGCAGGCCAATCAGGCGGGACAGTCTGTGCTGAGTTTGCTCAGGTAGACGTTAATGGCAATAACCGGGGAGGCTCCGGCCTCCCTTTTTGAACACAAAGAAATTAGGTTGGTGTCATGAACAGTGAAATTACGAATGTATCTAAGCTTGTTCCTGTGACGGTTCTGAGAAATAAGCAAAATGACCTGAAAGTCGTTTCAGACAATACTGATGTGCAGAGTGCAGCGTTGTCTGACGAGGGTTTAAAAAAGCAAGTTGGCGCATCAAAAGCTGATACTCAAGAGACTTCCTTAGAGTTAGTGAAAACGGCTGCGACGCAAGGCAACTCAATATTGCAGTCGATCAATCGTAACTTGGAGTTTCAGGTTGACGATTCGACGCAGAAGGTTGTCGTCAAAATTGTTGATAGCAAAAGCGGTGATGTAGTCCGGCAAATACCTACTGAGGAGATGTTGGCATTCATCAAAAGAATGCAGGATATGGAAGGCGATCAAGGAACCCTGCTTCAGGACAGAGTTTAGCGTATTGAATAACCAAAGATAGGAGAGAGTCATGGCGATTTTATCGGCGTTAGGAATTTGTTTCCTCAACGAGTGTGTTTTTGACTCAACAATTAGGGTAAGTGAGGCGGCAGATGACATCACTAGCGTATAGGAATAATGCTAATAAATATGCGGCTGTACATGCCGAGTCGGTGATAGATGGTGCATCGCCGCATAAGTTGATACAGATGCTGATGAGTGGCTTTTTGATGCGAGTCAATGCGGCAAAAGGCGGCATAGAGCGCGGCGATTTTCAGGAAAAAAGCGTGCAGATTTCCAAGGCGGCCGCTATTGTCGGAGGATTGATAGACGGGGTGGACACAGAAAAAGGCGGCGATCTGGCGGCTAATTTAATGAGTCTGTATGAGTACATCAACACCCGGTTGTTTCAAGCCAGTGCTGAAAACAGCATTGAAATACTTGATGAAGTGCATGCTTTGATGAGGGAAATCAAGCAAGCTTGGGATGCTATTCCTGAAATGTATCAATAGCGGCCAATAATGAGCAGTGTTCCTGAATTAGTGCAGCAGCTTGAAGGTTTTGTTGAGCTTATTGCGATTGCTATTGAGTCCAGGGATTGGGATGGCTTGAATGAACTGCTGGCTAATCGGCAGGAGGCGCTGGAGCGGTTATGTGCATTATCGCTGTCGCCTCTCGAACGTAAGGCTGTTGTCACTATGATGGCTTCGATGCAGGACGAAGATAGGCAACTGTTGGCATTGGTGCAAAGCCAAAAAGAGCTGTTGCAGAAGTCGGCTGCGTCGCTTGCACAGGAAAGCCATTCAGCGTATCAAGCCGAATAAGGCGGAAGTCAATCTGACTGCCGTTTCAAATTGACTAGCTTCTAGTGCGCTGCCGGCTTGCGAAGCAACGTATTATGCAGCTCAAGAGGCATAATCAGTGTATTTGGATTGAATCCATGTTCTGAATGCATTGGTCGGCAAGGTGTCCCAGGATAGATATTTGTTATAGGCCTTTCCCACATCTTCATTTTGCAAGAGGGCTTTTGCCGCTGCAAACATCTCGTGTCCTTTTTCCTCATCGCCAAGCTCAATATTGATATATCCGGTCATGATGGCCGCAATGACATGAAAATCATATTGCTGAAATATTTTTCGATATTTTATGCGCGCTTTTTCAAGTCCCTTTCTGTCGCTTAAAAGGCATTTGTTTTCCAGAAAGTTGACCCGGATGTTTGCATTATATTGGGTGTCTTTCAGCCATTGCGCACTGAAATTACCGGTTTCCATGTTCACATCCATGTACTTCATGCGCAGAATGTTCTCCGGAGCATGCACCAGAAAACCTTTTTCAAGCGCCAGTTCGTAATATTGCGTCCCCGGAAACGGCGTGGCGATCGAAAAAACACATCCTTCGGCAAAAAGTGAGGCGGCAAAATCGATAGTCATGTTGATTTCTTCTTTTGTCTCGCCGGGGTTGCCGATCACGAAATAGCACTGAATCGGCAAACCGATCTTGTGGCAGTATTCAGCCATTTTTCTTGCATGATCAAGATCGACGCGCTTGTTCATGATCTCTTTTAAAACCCTGGGGGAACCGGATTCTATGGCAAAGATTGCTTCGATACAGCCGCTTGCCTTGCATAAATCAAGGAACTCTTCATCAAGGCTGTTTACATGAAAAGCATTGGTATCAAACCATGAGATGTTAAGCTGCCTGTCGATCATTCCCCGGAGCAAAGTCTTGGCATGTTTTTTGTTGCCATTGAATAATTCATCCCGAATGTATAACAAATCCAATTGGTATTCATTTTTCAAAAACGCGATTTCATCCAGGATAGATTCCGTGTTCCGTAGTCGTAGTCCTCTCCCCGAATACAGTTTGGATGAACAGTAATTGCACGAAAAGGGGCAGCTTCTGCTTGTCAGGATGGGAAATTCACTGCGCCCTAATATTTGACGATACCTTGCGGTATTCAGTAAATCAAAGGCCGGCAAAGGAATTTCTTCAAGATCCATAACTCGGGAAAGCGTGTTGTTGATGACGATTTCGCCGTGGTCACGATAGGCTATGCCGGGTATTTTCGTCAGGTCTTTTGATGTGTTTTCCTCCTCCAGAACCTTTAATATCGTCGCCTCTGCTTCTCCGATAAACAATACATCCAGGCTCTGAATTTGCTCCATGACCATTTTCGGAAAAATGGTCGCATAGCCTCCCAGATAAGCCTTTATTCCCGGATAGCGTTTTTTGACTGAATCTGCAAGCTCATGGACAAAATTGTGCTGAAATGAAAACAGTGCGGAAAAACCGACGATGGAGGGACGGTAGCTTTCGATCGAATCCAGAAGGGCTTTTCGGGTGATTTCCAATATGTAGGACTTGTCGTTATCGAGTGAATGCGCATAGGTTTCGAAAAGATCGAGATACAGATCCAATATTTGCACGTCATATTGACCGTGATTGCGGATAACTGAGGCGATATAAGCAGGCCCAAGCGGGACTGCCAAACCTGAAACGGCAGTGGCGCGCATATCGTCGCTGGAATTAAGTTCCACCTCCGGTACCCGAACCAGCAGAATTCTGGGTTTTATGTGATCGGTTCGATGACTATTCATTGTCAGCACTCTTTGGGGCTTCAGTTGAAAAACAAGGTTGAGGGTTTGTTTAGGTTTCTAAAAAGGAGTGCAATAGTGGATTTTGAGATTGGAGTTTCATTAATTGATATTAGCTGTTTTTAGTTGTTCTCGTTTTATTTGGGCGAGTTGGTTTTTTAAACCGATTGCCGGTTCCAGATCTGGAGTGGCTTGTAAAATATGCTCCAGCATCAATTCTGCCGCTTCGTAAACTTTGATATCGATGTACAGCGCGGTCAATTTTAGTTTGCTTAAGATGTCTTCCGGAAAGAAATTGATGTAGGCGTTATAACTATCAATAGCCAGTATAAAGTCACCGAGAATTCTAGCCAGTTCTGCCTTATAAGGCAGGTAAAGAGGGGACAGCTGAGTAAGGCAATCCATCGCCAATAAGGCATTTTGCTGGTTGTGCTGTTCTAGGCTGATTGAGGCAATCCTGAGTAACGCTTCTTCAAGTAGGGGCGATTGATCCAGGCTGATGATGTTGTCGTAATGGACCAAGGCGGTTTCCTCGTCATTTTCCAGCTCAGCAAGATAGCCGTCTATCAGTAATAGATAAGGTTCCTTATTGTCGTGATTGGGGTCGTTGATAAATCCGGTTTTCAGGTTTTTTAAGTCATCGATTTTTTTGTGTTTAAATAATAATTGTATTTTACTTTTTAAAATCGGCAACGTGGAGTGTTTGGCCGCGTTGGCTTTGAAGGTTGTGTTTTGGTTGATCAGGACTTGATTGAACTGATCTTGCATGGCTTGTAATGCCGAGGCGGTTTGTTCTGGGTAATGGGCAGAGGGGTGTTTTTTTAGCCACAATGCTGCTCTTCGATAGCTTTTGTCCTGATTCCATTGTTCAAGCAGTAAACCAAGGTCGGGTTCTTCTTTTAGCTCTTC
>JBAQYH010000334.1:0-1767 GCA_049299935.1 Methylobacter sp.
CGGACGGGGACGCACCAAGCAAAGCAAGGCTACCAATCTGCTGGGACGCTTGCGCACCTATGCCGACGATGTCTGGCGTTTTGCCACCGATCTCAATGTTCCTTTTACCAACAACCTCGCCGAACAGTCGGTACGCATGCCAAAGGTCAAACAGAAAATCTCCGGTTGCTTCCGCACGCAAAATGGCGTCGAAACCTTTTGTGTGATTCGCTCCTACCTCGCTACCCTGCACAAGCAGGGCGACAATCTCTTCCACGCCCTGACCCTGACCTTTCAGGGATGTCCGCCTCAACCCCGTTTCGCTTGATTACAAACCCAGCGGTTGGGACGATGCCACCTGAGTAGTTACGTTTGTCCAAAGCGGACAAGGTGACTATTGTTGCTGACCGGGAAAGCGACATCTACGAAGAATGGGCGCGGTTGCCCGACGAGCGCACCCACCTGCTCACGCGCGCTTGCCGCGACCGCACCCTGGCAACGGGCGGTAAACTTTATGGGGGGATTGATGCCCAA
This sequence comes from Methylobacter sp., assembly GCA_049299935.1. Classification (GTDB taxonomy): domain Bacteria; phylum Pseudomonadota; class Gammaproteobacteria; order Methylococcales; family Methylomonadaceae; genus Methylobacter_A. The sequence goes on from JBAQYH010000334.1 coordinate 514, forward strand.
CCCGTGCAAGGCATCCATCGCTTTGAAGCGCCGGCCCGCCCCGGCAAGCGGAGCGCCCACCAAGCGACGTTGGAAGTACGCTTTGGGCGTATCACCATCAAGCGTCCCGCTTCCTGCTCGGACAAGAATGCCCCGAAGCAGATCGAGTTGAGTGTTGTTGAAGTCAAGGAATTGCCGAGCAGCGTTGTCGGCGATGAAGCGCCGATACACTGGCGACTGCCGACCACGCATCGCATCGAATGCCTTGAGGATGCCTTGCAATGTGTCGACTGGCACCGGCAGCGCTGGAACATCGAGCAATTGTTTAGAACCCTGAAGAAACAAGGGCTGAACGTTGAATCCAGCCAAGTCGAAACGGGGGAGAGCCTGACGAAGCTGATCTGCCTGGCCACCCATGCTGCGGTGCGCACTATGCAATTGACGCTGGCCCGCGATGCGAATAGCTCCGCCCAAGCCAGCGATGTGTTCGACCCGGAAGAGATTGATGTCATGCAGCGAATACTGCCGACACTGGAGGGGGAGACGGAAAAGCAAAAAAAACTCTCATCGTCCAGGCTCCCTTGCCCAAGCCGCATGGATCGTTGCCCGTTTGGGCGGATGGAAAGGATATGCGTCCGAAGCCAAGCCCGGCCCCATCACCATGCTGCGCGGCTTGCGGCGTGTCGAGGCCATCTGCCAGGGCTGGAAACTGGCTACAAAAGATGTGTGCATAGATTAGGCTTGCGGGAGAAGGGAGCAAACCTGCGGATGTAGATACCAAGGGAAATTATTAATTGACCATTTCTAATTGGTAATCTTTGGGCTGGATTTTCTGGCGTCGAGAATTCCCTGTATTTGGGCGAATTGCTTTTGCTGCAAAGTTGCCAGGCCAAGGCGCTGGGCATGGGCTAAGGCGTCATTAGCTTCTTGATCGTTGTTGGTGAGAACGCTGTAGAAACCATACAACAACCAAACATCGGGGGAGCGCGAGGCGATTTTTCGAAGTTGGGCAAACCATTTTTCTATCTCCTCCTTCTCCTTCTTTTCTACATAACGGCCACTGTTCACGAGGTAAGCCGCTCTGGTAAAGAGCGTATTTGTGCTGGGGGCGGAACGGGCGAGTTCAAAAGCAACGTCATATTCTGACGACGGAATGGGGTTGCGCCCGCCGGTTTGTTGCGCCCATAGATAGAGGTAAACACTGAGGTTGTTACGGTAATAAAAGTTCCACGGGCTGAGTTTGTAGGCCTCCAGACTATGCCGATAGGCATATTC
>JBAQYH010000335.1:0-3649 GCA_049299935.1 Methylobacter sp.
GGCAAATTGTTATACAAGAGGCTGAACCGCTATGAATTATGGTATTTTATCTAAAGTCGGCATTTCATCCCACTGATTGGAGCTAAAAATGAGCTACGCAGAACTGATCGAAAAGTTACAAACACTTCCTGAAGCTAAACAAGCTGAGGTTTTCGACTTTGTTGAATTTTTGGCTAATCGTAATCAGGCAGTGTCCAGAAACGATAAAACGCTTGCGGATTCAGCATTGGCCGAGCTGATAAGAAATCCATTGCAAGTGGATGACTTTACGCCTTTGAGCCGCGAAGAAGCTAATGCACGCTAAAGTTTTCGTTGATAGCAATATCTGGCTGTATTCCTTTATCGAAGCGCATAATGACTACAGGCACCAGCAAGCCGCTACTTTTCTTCTGAGCTTAAGTCATCCCGTTATCAATTCGCAGGTAATTCGGGAGGTTTGCTGTAATTTGATTAAAAAAATCCGCATACCCGAAGAACAACTGCGTGTTTTGATTAGTCGCTGGTATCCGGATTGTGAAGTTATGCCATCCAATGCATCGCAACATTTACTGGCTTCCCGCCTGCGGGTATCTTATTCGTTGAGTTATTGGGACAGTCTGATTGTCGCAGCAGCGCTGGATGCCGGTTGCACCACACTTTTCAGCGAGGATATGCAACATGGGCAAACGATTGAAGACTGTATGACCATCATCAATCCATTTGTCCCTCGCTGAACCTATGACTTCTCCCCACTTCCAGTTTCTCGAAACCGAATGGCCGATGCTGCTTGAGGCCGCCGTTAAAGCCGAAGTCATGGCGAACACCGATGCGCGGACCTCCTGCTTTTATGCCCGGCGCACGCTGGAAATGGCTGTGGCATGGTTGTACAAATACGACCCGTCGCTCAAGTTGCCGTACCAGGACCATCTGAGCGCGCTGATTCATGAGCCCAGTTTCCGGCAGCTGGTCGGCGATGCGTTGTTCACCAAAGCCAAGCTGATCAAGGATCTCGGCAATCTGGCGGTGCACAGCACCCGCAAAATTGCGCCTGCCGACTCGGTAACGGCAACCCGTGAGCTATTCCATTTCTGCTATTGGCTGGCCCGCAGCTACGGGCAAAGAGCGCGCCCCGATCCCGGCCTGCGTTTTTCGCCTGAGCGGCTGCCCAAAGCATCCGCCGTTACGCCGCAAACGCTGGGTCAACTGAACAAGCTGGAAGCCGGTCTTCGCGAGCGTGACGAAAAACTCTCCGTTCTGCTGTCCGACAAAGCCGCGCTCGACGAAGAACTAAAAAGGCTACGCGAGGAATTCGCCGCCGCGAAAAAAGCCAATTCGGCCCAGCCTGATACACACGATTACTCCGAAGCCGAAACCCGGGACTACTTCATCGACCTGTTGCTTAAGGAGGCGGGCTGGGAACTGGATGAAAAGAATTTTGAAGTCGAAGTCACCGGCATGCCCAACAACGCGGGCCTTGGCTACGTCGATTATGTGTTGTGGGGCGATGACCACAAGCCGCTGGCGCTTGTTGAAGCCAAACGCACCAGAAGGGATGCCAAGGCCGGGCAGCAACAGGCCAAGCTTTACGCCGACTGCCTCGAAGCCCGGTACGGCCAGAGGCCGCTGATTTTCTACTCCAACGGCTATGAGCACTGGCTATGGGATGACGCCGTTTATCCGCCTCGGGCTGTTCAGGGTTTTTACAAGAAACAGGAACTGGAACTGCTTATTCAGCGCCGGGCCAGCCGCAAGAAGCTCGCGGATGAGGTGATTAACCCGGACATCATCAACCGCTATTACCAGACCCGCGCCGTTCGCCGCATTGGCGAAACCTTCGAGATCGATAACCAGCGCAAGTCTTTGGTGGTGATGGCGACCGGCGCGGGCAAGACGCGAACGGTCATTGCTCTTGCCGACCTGCTGATGCGCTGTAATTGGGCCAAGCGGGTGCTGTTCCTGGCCGACCGAGTGGCGCTGGTCAGGCAGGGGGTGAACGCTTTTAAAAAGCACCTGCCTGATTCATCGCCGGTCAATCTGGTCACCGAGAAGAATACCGAAGGCCGGGTGTTTGTTTCCACTTACCCGACGATGATGGGGCTGATCGATGAGGCTTTCGACGGCCAGCGCCGTTTCGGCGTCGGGCATTTCGACCTGATCATCATCGACGAGGCGCACCGTTCTGTCTATCAAAAATACCGCGCCATTTTCGAATACTTCGACTCGCTGCTGGTCGGCCTGACCGCGACGCCGAAAGACGAGATTGACCGCAATACCTACGGGCTGTTCGACCTTGAAACCGGCGTTCCCACCGATGCCTACGCGTTGGACGAGGCTGTCGCCGACGGTCATTTGGTTCCGCCCAAAGCTGTTTCCGTGCCGCTTAAATTCCAGCGCGAAGGCATCAAGTACGACGACCTGAGCGAAGATGAAAAAGAACAATGGGATGCGCTGGAATGGAACGAGGACGGCAGCACGCCGGATGCTGTCGATGCCGCCGCGCTTAATAAATGGCTGTTCAACACCGACACCGTGGACAAGGTGTTGGCGCATTTGATGGATAGGGGCCAAAAGGTGGCAGGCGGAGACAGGCTCGGCAAAACCATCATTTTTGCGAAGAACAATGCTCACGCCAACTTTATCGCCAAGCGTTTTGACATCAATTACCCGCATCACAACGGCCATTTCGCCCGGACAATAACCTATCAAACCGATTACGCGCAGACTCTGATCGATGACTTTTCCAACAAGGACAAGATGCCGCATATCGCAATCTCGGTGGACATGCTGGATACCGGCATCGACGTGCCGGAGGTGGTCAATCTGGTGTTCTTCAAGGTGGTGCGCTCTAAAACCAAGTTCTGGCAGATGCTGGGACGCGGCACGCGCCTATGCCCGGATTTATTAGCGCCGGGAGTCGATAAAGCGTTTTTCTATCTGTTCGATTACTGCCAGAACCTGGAGTTTTTCAGCCAGAACCCGGATCACTCCGAGGGTTCGGTTAGCGAATCGCTCAGCACCCGGTTATTCAAGGGGCGGCTGGAAATGATTGCTGAGCTGGATAAAAAACCGGTCACCTGCAACCAAATCGCTGAACAGGCTGATTACCGGTTTAATGAAACACAGTTGCGGGATGAGCTGGCCGCTTTCCTACACCGGAACGTGGCGGCCATGAACATCGATAATTTTGTGGTGCGGACTCAGCGCAAATCGGTCGAAAAATACGCCAAGCCTGAATCGTGGCAAAAACTCGGCATCGACGACTTCAACGAGTTGACGCAAAACGTGGCCGGTTTGCCAACTGAACTTAGCGACGAGGACGAAGAAGCCAAACGCTTCGACATGCTGGTGCTGCGAACGCAACTCGCCATTCTCCAGGCCAGGCCGGATTTCACCAGCCTGCGGGAGAAAATTCAGGCTATCGCCTGCGCCTTGGAAGAACAGGAAGCCATTCCAGCCATCAAGGCCCAGATGCCGCTGATACAGGCGATTGCCGGTGACGAATGGTGGGAGGATGTGACGGTTCCGATGCTGGAAATTGTGCGGAAAAAGCTGCGCGCATTGGTGAAGCTGATCGAGAAGAGCAAGAAGAATGTCGTCTATACCGATTTCGAGGACGAGCTCGGCGACGAAACGCCGATAGAGCTGCCTCAGGTCGGCACCGGCATGAACC
>JBAQYH010000336.1:0-5772 GCA_049299935.1 Methylobacter sp.
GAAATGTGTGCGGCTACTGCCATCCAGGCCAAATAAAGCGGAGTGCGCTGTCTTCTATTCTGATGAGTGTCTCGGGCAATGAGCAATGTGCTTGCCAGATAAGTGAAAATTGACAGAGTAGCGAGTGTGGTGGCGTTCATTAGGGTCGTTTTATTGGTTTGTAATCAATAGATAACACCGCTGGCAGGTGTGGACTTATTGCTTAATAAGGATATGGGCGAAGGGCGTTGGCTTTCCATATAATGCGATATGTCTCGTTCGTTGCGCGCCACAAATTCCCTTGAGTTTAATGCAAAGGCCTCGTTGGCTATGTTAATATATCCAGCTGAATAGTCCTAGCGCATTTGTGTTAGTGAGTGGTTTCCTTGAAGATTTAATAAAGATACTGATATGTTTGATAATTTAACCGATCGATTAGGTAGCACCCTTAAAAAAATTAAGGGCCAGGGGCGCTTGACTGAAAGCAATATCAAGGACACATTGCGCGAAGTGCGCATGGCTTTGCTTGAGGCTGATGTTGCTTTGCCGGTGGTTACGGACTTTATTGAACGTATCAAAATAGGTGCGTTAGGCCAAGAAGTTCAGTCCAGTCTTTCACCCGGTCAGTCGCTGATTAAGTTGGTTCAGGCTGAACTGATTACAGTGATGGGCGAGGCCAACGAAAAACTGAATCTTAATGCCGTTCCGCCGGCGATCATTTTAATGGCGGGTTTGCAGGGGGCCGGTAAAACCACGACGGTGGCCAAATTAGGTCGCTGGTTAAAAGAAAATCAAAAGAAAAAAGTCGGCGTAGTCAGTGCCGACGTTTATCGTCCAGCGGCTATTAAACAGTTGCAGATGCTGGCAAACGACCTTTCTTTGGATTTTTTTGAAAGCGACGCGTCGCAAGATCCGGTAGATATTGCCAAGAATGCGATTGAAGCGGCCAAGAAAAAGTTTCTGGATGTCATTATTGTCGATACCGCAGGCCGTCTGCATGTCGATGATGAAATGATGGGCGAGATTAAGGCATTGCATGCGGCAATCAATCCGGTCGAAACCTTGTTTGTTGTTGACAGCATGACCGGGCAGGATGCCGCCATTACTGCAAAAGCCTTTAATGATGCGTTACCGTTGACCGGGGTTATCCTGACCAAGGCGGATGGTGATGCGCGTGGCGGTGCGGCGTTGTCTATACGCCATATTACCGGCAAGCCGATCAAGTTTATCGGGATGGGCGAAAAAACCGACGCGTTGGAGCCTTTCTATCCGGATCGTATCGCCTCCCGTATTTTGGGTATGGGCGATGTGCTGGGGCTGATTGAAGAGATTGAGCAGAAGGTCGACAAGGCAAAGGCCGAGAAGCTGGTCAAAAAGCTGCAAAAAGGCAAGTCCTTCGATCTGGAAGACTTTCGCGAGCAATTGCAACAAATGCAGGATATGGGTGGCGTCGGTTCCATGCTGGATAAATTGCCGGGTATGAATAGCATTCCTCAGGAAATGAAAGACAAGGTTAATGACAAGGAGTTGTCACGCCAGATTGCGGTGATTAATTCCATGACCATGAAGGAAAGACGCTATCCTGACCTGATCAAAGGCAACCGGAAGAAGCGTATTGCCGATGGTTGCGGACAGCAGTTATCTGATGTTAACCGCATTCTGAAGCAGTTCATGATGATGCAGAAAATGATGAAACGCTTCAAGACCGGCAATATGACGAACATGATGCGCGGCATAAAAAACAATGTTCGCGGCATGAGAAGATAAGTGTGTTGGTGATGGCAAGAGCAAGTGAATTTGTTGGTTTGTGCGTTGTTCTTTGACTTATATATAAAATCGCGTAAAATGAGTCGATTAAATTTTGACTAAATGTTTTTTGAGGAACTTAGATGGTAACCATTCGTCTTTCTAGAGGTGGCGCGAAAAATCGTCCTTTCTATCACGTTGTTGTAACCGATAGCAGAAGCGGTCGCGACGGTCGTTATATTGAACGTGTTGGTTTTTTCAACCCGTTGGCGCGCGGCAATGAAGAAAAATTGCGTTTGGATAGTGAACGCGTTGAGTATTGGAAGTCTAATGGCGCACAGCCTTCTGACCGCGTTGCAAAGTTGATTAAAGACGCACAAAAAGCGGCAGCATAAGCTTAAGTTGTCAGAGCAACAGTATATAAGTGTCGGAAAGATTTCCGGCGTTTTTGGTGTAAAAGGATGGGTTAAGGTATTTTCCTTCACTGATCCGAGGGAAAATATTTTAACTTATTCTCCTTGGCTGCTGAAAAAAGGCGGCGAGACAAAAACGGTTAATGTTGTTGATGGGCAACTACAGGGTAAAGCGGTAGTCGCTCAGCTGGCTGGTATTAATGATCGGGATCAAGCTGCAAGTTTGATGGGTTGGGATATTTTTATAACCCGGGATCAATTACCGAAAGCTGCTAAAGGCGAATATTACTGGTCCGAGTTGATTGGTTTGAATGTTGAGACCATTGATGGTGTTCAGCTGGGCGTGGTTGATAGCTTGCTGGAAACGGGCGCTAATGATGTCCTTATTGTTCAGGGCGAGCGGGAACGGGTCATACCGTTTTTACAAGGGCAGTCGGTAATTGACGTTGATCTGGGCGCAGGCAAAATTATTGTCGACTGGGATCCTGAGTTTTAATTATCATCATGCGTTTTGACGTTGTAACATTGTTTCCGGAAATGGTAACAGTAGCCGCCGGTTACGGTGTAACGGGCAGGGCAATCGAACGCAACATAGTCAGTTTGTCGGCATGGAATCCTCGGGATTATACCCACGACAGACACAGAACTGTTGATGATCGTCCCTACGGCGGCGGTCCCGGCATGGTCATGAAGTATCAACCTCTGCATGACGCCGTTAATGATGCAAAGCAGGCGGGTATTGGAGCTGCCAAAGTGGTTTATTTGAGTCCGCAAGGCAAGCCGATCACTCAGGCCTTGTTAGCAGAGGTGAGTAAAGTACCGCAAATAATTTTAGTTGCGGGGCGTTACGAAGGCATTGATGAGCGCTTTGTCGAGTTGGATTGCGATGAGGAATGGTCTATCGGCGACTATGTTATCAGCGGCGGCGAACTTGCTGCGCTGATAGTGATTGATGCGGTGACGCGGCTATTGCCGGGCGTGCTCGGCGATCAGGATTCAGCCCAGCAGGATTCTCACAGCGATGGTTTACTGGATTGTCCGCACTATACCAGGCCTGAACAGATTGAAAGGCATTCAGTGCCGGAAGTTTTATTAGGCGGCAATCATGCGGATATAGAGCGCTGGCGAACGAAGCAGGCGTTGGGTCGAACTTGGCAGAGACGGCCGGATTTATTGAAAAAAAAGAATTTGAGCGCAGAGCAGGAAAGCTTGCTTAAAGAATTTATTGTGGAGTTGGTTTAAATTAAGGTGTGGTATGAGCAATATTATTGATGAATTGGAAGCGGAACAATTGAAACAGATTCCTGACTTTGGTCCAGGTGACACAGTTGTTGTACAGGTTAAGGTAAAAGAAGGCGATCGTGAAAGAATTCAGGCTTTTGAAGGCATCGTGATTGCAAAACGTAATCGCGGATTAAACTCGGCTTTCACAGTAAGAAAAATTTCTCACGGTACCGGCGTTGAGCGTGTTTTTCAAACTCACAGCCCACTGATTAGCGAGATCAATGTTAAGCGTCGCGGCGATGTGCGTCGTGCTAAATTGTATTACTTGCGTGACCTGACCGGTAAAGCGGCTCGTATTAAAGAAAAACTTTAATCAAGTCGGTTTTCATGAGATAAAAAAGGCAGCTTCGAGCTGCCTTTTTTTATGGCTTTTAATTTAGAGCAGTTCCTTTTAGCGAATCATTAAAATCATTCAGGACTTGTTTTATGCCGTTTATCATTCAGTGGGTCGAAAATTGCTCGGGAGCGGAGGAAGTTGTAAAGCTTCAGACTCCGGCAGGATTGCTTGCTTTATATAGCCGGCAAGGCGTGATCAGCAAAACAGATTGGGAGCTGGATGCTTGCCTGAACCCGTTTGGAGAACATGAATTAAACCAGTATTGGCAGAATCCCGATAAACGCATTAGCATTAAATTGTTAAAACAAGGCAGCGCCTATAGAAACCAAGTTTGGGCAGCGCTTTGTCAAATCCCCTTTGGGGAAACCATAACCTATTCTGCGCTGGCTAAAAGAATAGGCTCATCGGCGCGAGCAGTCGGCAACGCATGCCGGGACAATCCCTATGCTTTATTTATTCCTTGTCACCGGGTGGTTTCCATTTCCGGCATGGGCGGTTATTGCGGGCAAACCGAAGGCGATTTAATGGCAGTAAAACACAAATTACTGGAATTTGAAGCAAGTCATAAAAAATGAATGCAACTGTTTTGATCGACCAATTTCTCGATGCGGCCTGGGTAGAGCAGGGTTTGAGCGAGAATACGCTTTCGGCCTACGGCAGCGATTTAAGGATTTTTGCCAAATGGTTGAAGGATAAGCCCATGTTGGAAGTGAACGGGGGGCAACTATCCGACTTTCTTTCCAGCCGCTATAAAGAAGGCATAGGCGACAGATCGACTGCGCGAATTCTATCCAGTCTGCGCCGCTTCTACGGCTATTACATCCGGGAAAACAGCATACAAGTCGATCCTACTGCATTGATAGAGTCGCCTCATATCGGCCAGCCGTTGCCCAAATCGCTATCGGAACAGGATGTGGAGTTGCTGTTGGATGCGCCTGAAGTCACCAACGCGCTTGGTTTTAGGGACAGAACCATGCTGGAAATGCTTTACGCCACAGGACTCAGGGTATCGGAACTGGTCAACTTAAAGTTCGAACAGATCAGCTTCAGGCAAGGCGTGGTCAGGATCATCGGCAAGGGCAACAAAGAGCGGCTGGTGCCGGTCGGCGAAGAAGCCATGAGCTGGCTGGAAAGCTATATGACTCAAGCCAGAAAGACCATTCTCGGCGAGCGGCAATGCGATTATCTGTTCGTCACCAACCGGGCAGAGAATATGACAAGGCAGGCTTTTTGGCATATTATCAAACGCCATGCAAAAAAAGCCGGCATCAACAAAGAGCTGTCGCCGCATACCTTAAGGCATGCTTTCGCGACGCATTTGTTGAATCATGGTGCCGATTTGCGGGTCGTGCAGTTGTTGCTTGGGCATTCGGACTTGTCGACCACGCAAATCTACACGCATATTGCCCGCGAAAGACTCAAAGAATTACATTCAAAATATCATCCAAGAGGATAAAAGATGGCTCAAAATATTCACCCGACCGCCTATATAGCAGAGGATGTATTGCTGGGAGACAATGTTACGGTAGGGCCTTTTGCCGTTATTGAAACAGGCGCTCAATTGGGTGCCGACTGTCAGGTGGGCGCTCATGCCGTGGTGCACAGCCACGTAAAAATGGGTAACGGCAATATTTTACATCCGCATGCTGTATTAGGCGGATTGCCGCAAGATACCAGTTTTAAAGCCGAAACGGTTTCATGGCTGGTCTGCGGCGACAATAACGTCTTTAGAGAGGGTTTTACTGCGCACCGGGCCTCTAAAGAAAACGCCGAAACGCGCATCGGCTCAGGTTGTTTCTTTATGAACAACAGCCATGTCGCGCATGACTGTACAGTCGGCAATAACACGATATTTGCCAATAATGTTGCGATCGGCGGCCATGTTGAAGTCGGCAATAATGTGTTCATCGGCGGTGCCGTGGTCGCGCACCAGTTTTGCCGGATCGGCTCGTACGCGATAGTGCAGGGTACAACCGGCCTTAATATGGACGTTATTCCCTTTATGTTGATAGG
>JBAQYH010000337.1:0-5562 GCA_049299935.1 Methylobacter sp.
TACCGGTACCGCGAGAATGGGTATGACGGTTGAGCGGACATCCTGCAAAAATACAAACACCACCAATGCAACCAGCAGGAAGGCTTCGAGTAAAGTTTTAATCACTTCATGGATTGACGCATCCAAAAACTCGGAAACGTCATAACTAAAACTGTAATCCATGCCCGGAGGAAAAGAAGTTGCTTTTATTTCCGCCATTGTCTTTTTGATATTGCCGATCACCTCCTTTGCATTGCTGCCGGGACGCTGCTTTAACACGATGGCGGCGGAGGGCTGCCCGTTTTCCTTGGACAGCACATCGTAGTCCTGTGAATCGAAATCGACTTCGGCAACATCCTTTAGCCGCAACATTTCTCCATCCGCTTTGCTGCTTAAGACAATGTTTTCATACGCTTCCTCGGTATTGTGCTTGCCGGTATATTTTAAGATGTACTGGAGTGCCTGGGCGTTCCTGCCTGAGCTTTCGCCAATTTTGCCCGGCGCGGCTTCAACATTTTGCGCTCTTAATTTTTCGATGACCTCAGGTGCCGATATGTTGTACATCACCAGTTTATCGGGCTTCAGCCAAACCCGCATCGCATACTCACGGGAGCCCATGATGTCGGCAAAACCAACCCCTTCTATGCGTTTAAGCTCCCTGAGCACATTGATGTCGGTGAAGTTGTAGAGAAATTTTTCATCCAAAGTCGGGTCGTTGCTGAGTATGTTGACATACAGCAACATGCTGTTTTGCACCTTCTCTACGATCACCCCCGATTTAATCGCCTCTTCGGGCAGTTCGTCCAATACCGAAGCCACTCTGTTCTGGACGTTCACCGAGGCCACTTCCGGGTCGGTTCCTGCTTTAAAAATAATCTGGATAACGCTGACGCCGTCGTTACCCGAAACAGACGACATATAAGCCATGCCGGGTACACCGTTAATAGCCCGCTCCAGCGGCATGACCACCGCCTTGACACAGGCTTCCGCATTAGCGCCGATAAACTTTGTCGTGACATTGACCTCGGGCGGCGCAATGTCAGGGAACTGGGTAATGGAGAGCTTGGTTAAAGACAACAAGCCCAACAACGTGATAAGGACGGATATGACGATGGACAGTACGGGACGATGAATGAATCGGGAAGTCATGATGATTTTTACCGTCCGGTTACGTTATCAATTGACGGCATCGCCTTTGCCAAATCGACAGGGACAGGCTGTATCTTATCCCCATCCTTCACATTACCAACACCCTCGAACAGTATCTTTTCGTCTTTGGACAAGCCTGATTCCACGGCATAAAAATCAGGGAAGCGCATTTTGGGGATGATGTTCCTTTGCTTTAGCACGTCCCCTTGATCGACGACGTAAACATAAAGCTTGTCCTGAATTTCAAACGTTGATTTTTGGGGAATAAACAATGCATTTTTAAGTTGCTTGTTGACAATGACCTTGCCATTCGAGCCATGTTTTAAAATGGCGTCCTGATTCGGGAACCTCGCCCTGAAAGCGATATTACCTGTTGAGTGGTCAAATTCACTTTCAATCGTTTCTATTTTTCCTTCGTAACCGTAGGGGACATTGTTGGCAAGATTAAAACCGACTGTTTTGGTCTCTTGTTCGCCGGAGGCGATGGTATTGAGGTAATCGATTTCCGACAGGTTGAAATAAGCAAATACCTCCCGGTTGTCGGAAATAGAGGTCAGCATATCGCCTTCCGCTATCAAACTACCGGCTTTGTTCGGAATACGGTTAATAATGCCTTGGTACGGCGCTTTTATTTGCGTAAATGAAAGATTTAAGGTGGACAACTCTTTGTTTGCCAAAGCCTCTTCCACATCGGCTTTCAATGCGTCTACTTTTGCTTTTATGACATCAAGCTCCGCTTCTGACACAATATTTTTTTCCACCAACCGCCGCACGTTTTTCAACTCAACTTCGGCGACTCTTAAATCGGCTACAGCGCTTTTATAAGCGGCATTGGCTTTTTGCTGTTCTTTTTCAAATTCGAAAAAATTAAGTGTAAACAGCAACTGCCCTTCCTTTACCGGCTGGCCTTCGTCCACATGAATTTTTTCGATGAAGCCTTTAAGCTTGCTTCTTACCTCTACATGCTTCACCGACTGAATTTCGGCTACATATTCGTTACTGTAGGTGGCGTCTTTTACTATCGGGCTTACTATTTCATGGGTATCGACTGTTTCAGCTTCTTTTTTGGAGTTGCAGGCTGCCGTGATTAAGCAGAGTAAAAGAAACAGTGTTCGGCTGATTTTCATTTTGAGGATTTATGCTAATTAAATTTTTTGCCCGCGGTATGAGTTGTTGGGCGCATTGCAAGTTAACGGATCTTTTGCTTTCTTATATTAGGCAAAAAACAAGCCAAATTTGCCTAAAATAAAATATCTTATTTATCCAGCAGTTAGGTAGGACGTGGATTTTGAGTTTTTTGCATAAGTGTTGTATTTTGCGCCACGCAGGTGCAGAATCCCCCATTATGTCGATTATCTATAAATTAACCTTATCGTTGTTTGCCTTATCTTTACTGGTTTTCGGCATCTATGGAACCTATCAGCTTCGAACCGAAGCGCAAGATTTGCGGGACGATGTTGAACAAGAAACACGCCTACTAGCCCACAGTTTGCTGGTTTCGGTCGAAAACGCCTTAAGGGACGGGCAAGCGGAAGACGTGCAAGAACTTTTGCAGCAAATAGAACACTTCAAACCGTCTATCGACGTACGCATCTATATTCAAGATCGCACTGTCATCCGTTCGGGAGCGGAAAGCTTGGCATGGCCGGAAAAAGTCGAGCAGGATTTGTACCAAGCGGCACTTGGCAGTGAAATGAAACAATTTTATTTTCCCGCCGATGATCCTGATTTCCTGGTGATGTCATTACCTTTTAAAAATACGTCAACAGCCATGTCAGGCAATTTGGCCGTAGTGCGGTCATTGCAAAAAATGAAAGAGGATTTAAGCAAAACAAAAACTTATATTCTTTGGTCTTTTTTTTCTTTCGTTGTATTTACCTCCCTGCTGTGTTTCTTTTTAGGCCATGTTTACATTTCCCGTCCGCTGCAAAAGCTTCGTCAAGCTATGCAGGCTTTCAGGAACAGCACGGAACCACCGGAACCGTTACCGGTAAATGGCAAGGATGAACTTTCTTCGGTAACGCAGGAATTTAACCGGATGACTGCCGAGTTGTTTTCGGCTTATCGCCGACTGGACACCGAAATGCAACAAGGCCGGCAACTGCAACGGGCGTTACAGGAGGCGGACAAGCTGATCACTATCGGACAATTGTCGGCAGGGCTGGCCCATGAAATCGGCTCGCCGCTGCAAATTGTCAACGGCAGGGCCAGAGCGCTGGCGAATTGCGCCGAGCATCCCGACGACGTGCGCCGTCTGGCCGAGATTTTGGTTGTCCAGACCGACCGCATCACCCGCATCGTGCAACGTCTTCTGGAATTTGCGCGCCGCCGCTCGCCCGAGCGGATCCATTGCGATATTGCCGTAGCCATTGCCGAAGTGTTGGATATGTTGCGCTACGAAGTGCGTCGCCGCCGCATCGAGCTTAATTTTACTTACCCGGAACGACTGCCGTTCATGTTAACCAATAGGGACGGCGTTCAACAGATCGTGTTGAACCTGGTTGGTAACGCATTGGCTTCCATTCCTGACGGAGGAACGATAACCGTCGATCTGAGTGAAGCCCCGCTAACCCGCGTCATAGAGGCAGTTCCGGCATTGCGCTTAAGCATAACCGACAGCGGCAAAGGTATTGCGCCGGAACATGTATCGCAGCTTTTTGAACCGTTCTTTACTACCCGTGGCGATCAGGGCGGCACCGGTTTGGGTCTGGCCGTGGTAAAAGCGATTATCACAGAATTACGCGGTACTATCGTTGTCGAGTCCCAGCCCGGCAAAGGCAGTTGTTTTATCGTCCATCTTCCGCTGAAGGAGGCTATATGAGTTCAGACCAACCACCCCGCGTTCTGGTGATAGACGACGATCCGGGCGTTGTCGATTATCTGCTGGACATGTTGCGGCAAGCAGACTATTCGGCCGCGGGCTACACTGATACCACTGAATCCCTAAATGCTATTGCCGCCGAACCGTTTGACCTGGTGATTTCCGACGTGGAAATGCCCGGAATGCGCGGCTTGGACTTAATAGCGGCTATTCACCGGCTGCGCCCGGAACAATTGGTGCTGCTCATAACCGCTTTCGGCAGTATCGAGCTTGCCATGCAAAGCGTGCGTGCCGGGGCTTGCGAGTTTCTGACCAAACCTTTCCGTATAGAAGAACTCTACGCCGCTATAGAACGTGCCCTGCTGGATCGGCAGATGCGCCGCACGGTAGTCAGAATCGGCGCCGCGAATATCAATAGCGATGAAAATGCTTTTATCGCCTACAGTCCGCGCATGAGGCAAATGCTGACTTTGGCAAAACGCGCAGCGGCGGTGAATTCCACAGTGCTTTTAACCGGCGAAAGCGGCACCGGCAAAAGCGCGGTGGCACGTTGGATTCATGACAACAGTCCAAGTTATCAAGGCCCTTTTATCGCAGTTAATTGCGCTGCGCTGCCGCATACCTTAGTGGAAAGTGAATTGTTCGGAGTTTGTAAAGGCGCTTTTACCGATGCCGGCAAGGATAGGCCTGGGTTGTTTTTACAAGCCAATTCAGGAACATTATTTCTTGATGAAATCGCCGAGCTGCCGTTAGAAATACAGCC
Source organism: Methylobacter sp. (assembly GCA_049299935.1). Taxonomy (GTDB): domain Bacteria; phylum Pseudomonadota; class Gammaproteobacteria; order Methylococcales; family Methylomonadaceae; genus Methylobacter_A. Next base: position 4,713 of record JBAQYH010000337.1, read on the forward strand.
GAAACTGCTGCAAGCATTGGAAACCAGAAAAGTCCGCGCGCTGGGCGATACTAAAGAAACCGAGGTCAATGTCCGCTTGATTGCCGCTACTCATCAGCCACTGGAGCAACGCGTCAACGACAAGTTGTTTCGTTCCGATCTTTATCACCGCTTGAATGTGATCAGCCTTGAAGTGCCTCCGTTAAGAGAACGCAAGGAAGATCTGGACGCGTTAACCAAGTCCCTAATCGACACAATTTGCCTACGCCTTGGCAAACAAGGGCCGGTCAATATTTCGGTGGAAGTATTGCGTTGGATTCGGGCCTATCATTGGCCGGGCAATGTCCGGGAGCTTGCCAATACCTTAGAACGGGCTATCGTACTTGCCGATCACGACACGCTTTTGTTGGAAGATTTGGCGCAGGCGTCGAAAATTCCAGCCAACGATAAGAGTTATCTGGACTTGGCCATGATGCAAGGATGGACATTGGAGGATATTCAGCAAGCCTATATTCGCCATGTTCTTGAAACAACCGGGGGCAATAAAATTCAGGCGGCCCGGATACTGGGTTTAGACCGCAGCACCTTATATCGCAAACTGGGATAATGTCTTCTTAGGATTTGGGCCACAATAACTTCCCGAAACTTGAACTTATCGTTCCCACGTTCCCCGTCACTGCCATTAAGTTAAGAAAAAAGCTTCCTCTCCTGCTGGATGCCTACATGGATGTAGGTAGTAGAGCACCAACAGTAGGCGCTTTAGGCGATGCAGGAGCAATTGCCGAGAGGGTTGGGGTGAGGAGAATAAAAATAAGGAAAAAAGCCTTATTTGATCCCCTCATCCTAACCTTCTCCCTGAGGGAGAAGGGAC
>JBAQYH010000338.1:0-7568 GCA_049299935.1 Methylobacter sp.
GCACCGGCTAAAGATGTCGCCGAGGCAGGTTCGCAAAAGATGCCTTCATACTGGGACAGCATTTTTTGCGCGGCTAAAATCTGTTCGTCGGTGAATTTGTCGAACCAGCCGCCGGATTCTTTTTGCGCGGCCCAGGCGAAATCCCAGGATTGCGGATTGCCTATGCGAATCGCGGTGGCGATAGTTTCCGGGTCTTCGATGGGGTGGCCTGCCAAGAACGGCGCGGCTCCGGCTGCCTGGTAACCGCACATGACGGGGCGATTACTGCACACGCGGCTGGCGGCATATTCGGTATAGCCTTTCCAGTAAGCGGTAATATTTCCGGCATTGCCGACCGGCAGGCAGTGATAGTCGGGCGCGAAACCAAGGTCATCGACGATTTCAAAGGCGGCGGTTTTTTGTCCGTCAAGCCTGAACGGGTTGATCGAGTTAACGATGGTGACCGGCGCATGGCTGGCGATTTCCTTAACCAACGACATGCCTTTATCGAAGTTGCCGTTAATCTGGATAATCTCAGCGCCGTACATCAGGGTTTGCGCCAGCTTGCCTTGGGCAATCTTGCCTTCGGGTATCAGCACGAAAGCTTTGATGCCGGCGCGCGCCGCGTAGGCTGCGGCAGCGGCTGAGGTGTTGCCGGTTGAGGCGCAGATGATCGCCTGGCTGCCGTCTTCCACGGCTTTGGTAACCGCCATGGTCATGCCGCGGTCCTTGAATGAACCGGTCGGGTTCAGGCCTTCAAACTTGACATAAATATCCACTTCCTTGCCGATCAGGCGGGGGATATTTTGCAGTTGAATCATCGGCGTATTGCCTTCGTTCAAACTGATGATGCGGGTGCTTGCGCTGACCGGCAAACGATCCCTGTAGCGTTCAATCAGGCCGGTGTAGTGTTTTTGCGTAGACATGTTTTTATTTATCCTAAAGTTTCCAAGCGGATGCGGTTGACTTTACCGGTAACGGTTTTTAACGCTTCAATTTCAGCGATAGCCGCGTTCATTTCTTTTTCCAGCGTGACTTGAGTCAGTATGATAATCGGTACCGACGTTTCATTGTCCAGGGGCACTTTCTGGCTGATGGCTTCAATGCTGATTTGATGCTCGGCCAGAATCCGGGTCACTTCAGCCAAAACGCCCGGCTTGTCTTCTGCATTAAGCCGCAGATAATAAGCCGTCTGGAACATGTCCGCAGACAATACCGGTATGTCGGCCAAGGCATTGGCCTGGAACGCCAAATGCGGCACGCGGTTTTCAGGGTCGCTGGTCAAGGCTCTGACCACATCGATCACATCGGCGACGACCGAGGAAGCGGTAGGCTCGGCTCCGGCTCCGGCTCCGTAATAAAGCGTGGGACCGACCGCATCGCCTTTAACCAACACGGCATTCATCACACCGTTGACGTTGGCGATAAGACGGCGCTCAGGAATCAAGGTCGGATGCACTCTTAATTCGATGCCTTCCGGCGTTTTGCGGGCGATGCCCAAATGCTTGATGCGGTAGCCCAGCTGTTCCGCGTATTCGACATCGGTACGGGTGATTTGAGTGATGCCCTCGGTATAAACCTTGTCGAATTGCAACGGGATGCCGAAAGCGATCGACGCCAGGATGGTTAATTTATGACCGGCGTCTATGCCTTCGACATCGAAAGTTGGGTCTGCTTCCGCGTAGCCCAGGGCTTGCGCTTCGGCCAATACGTCGGCAAAATCGCGGCCTTTGTCGCGCATTTCGGTCAGGATGAAATTGCCGGTGCCGTTGATGATGCCCGCCAGCCACTCGATCTGATTGCCGCTTAAGCCTTCGCGTATGGCTTTGATAATCGGGATGCCGCCTGCAACCGCGGCTTCAAACGCGACGATCACGCCTTTTTCGCTGGCTCTGGCGAAAATCTCGTTGCCGTGCAAGGCGATCAGCGACTTGTTGGCGGTAACGACATGCTTGCCGTTTTCTATGGCTTTCAGCACCATGTCTTTGACCGGCCCTGCCCCGCCGATCAATTCCAGGATAATTTCAATTTCGGGATCATTGATGATTTCATAAGGATCGGTCGTTAAGGCAATGCCCTGCGTGTCGCAAATACGCTGCTTGTTTAAATCCTTGGCCGAGGCACGGGTGATGATGATTTCACGGCCGGCCCTGCGGGCGATTTCCGCCGCATTGCGCTTCAACACATTGACAGTGCCGCCGCCGACGGTACCCAATCCTAATACACCTACTTTTACCGGTTTCAAATCAAACTCCAGTTGAAAAATATTTACCACAGAGGACACCGAGAACACGAAGAAAACAATTCAATTACTATGTTAAGACTTCGTGTTCTCTGTGTTCTTCGTGGTTGTTTCTTAATTGTTTTATGCTAACACACGAATGATTCATGACCTCTGGAGTGTCAGAACGATGAAAATCCAATATTATATAACCTTGTCTTTCTTCATCATATTACGTATGCCGCGAACCGCTTGGCGGGTACGGTGTTCATTCTCGATCAGACCGAACCTGACATGGTCGTCACCATGCTGGCCGAAGCCAACGCCCGGAGAAACCGCCACTTTGGCCTCCGCCAGCAGTTTTTTGGAGAACTCAAGCGAACCCATGTGTTGATACGCTTCGGGAATGCGCGCCCAGACAAACATCGTGGCTTTCGGTTTTTCAACCGGCCAGCCTGCTGCGGTTAAGCCGTCGCACAGCACGTCGCGCCGTTTCCGGTACATCTCGGCGATTTCAGCCACGCATTCCTGCGGGCCTTCAAGCGCTGCAATCGCGGCAATCTGGATCGGCGTAAAGGTGCCGTAATCCAGGTAGGATTTAATGCGTGCCAACGCGGAAACCAGCTCTTTGTTGCCGCACATGAAACCCACACGCCAGCCCGGCATGTTGTAGCTTTTCGACAGCGAGAAAAACTCGACCGCGATGTCTTTTGCGCCTTCGACCTGAAGAATCGACGGCGCCTTGTAACCGTCGAAAACGATGTCCGCATAGGCAATGTCCTGAACGACCCAGATGTTATGCTCTTTGGCGACGGCGATGATTTTCTCGAAAAAGTCCAGTTCCACGCACTGGCTGGTCGGGTTGCCGGGAAAATTAAGAATCAGCATTTTCGGCTTGGGCCATGAATCGATAATGGCTTTGTGCAGCTCTTCAAAGAAATCGCCGCCCGGAACCATCGGCACGTGCCTGAGATCGGCACCGGCAATCACCACGCCGTAAGGATGGATCGGATAAGCCGGATTCGGCACCAGCACCACATCCCCCGGCCCTAAAGTCGCCAACGCCAGATGCGCCAAACCTTCTTTTGAGCCGATGGTTACAATGGCTTCGGTTTCAGGGTCCAAATCGACATCGAAACGGTTTTTATACCAGGTGCAGATGGCTTTTCTTAGCCGGGGTATACCCTTGGAAACCGAATAGCGATGGGTATCGGGACGTTGGGCAGATTCAATCAATTTAGTTACGATATGCTCGGGCGTCGCCTGATCGGGATTACCCATGCCAAAGTCGATAATATCTTCTCCCGCCGCTCGTGCCTTGGCTTTCAGATCAGTAACAATGTTAAAAACGTAGGGAGGTAAACGACTTATTCTTTGAAATTGTTCCATTGACTGCTCTTGAAAAACCGGTGTTTAAGTGAAAGTTAAAAAATGCTGCCCAAGGTACTGTTATTAAAACGCTATGTCAAATGGAAACAGCACCCGGACAGGCTACTGATTCAAGCGTAACGCTTGCTCCACGCGTTGCAAATCTTCCTGGGTATCGACGCCGGCGGCCGGTGTTTGCGCTACGATTTCCACCCTGATCGCTTCGCCGTGCCACAATATTCTCAGCTGCTCCAGGGATTCGACCGACTCCAGCTTCGATGCATCCCATAAACAATAACGGTTCAAAAAATCAACCGTATAAGCGTACATGCCGATATGCCGAAGATAGGGCAATTTCCCGGAGGGTGTGCCGCCAGACCGTGTAAACGTGTCCCTTTCCCACGGAATCGGCGCACGGCTAAAATAAAGCGCGTAGCCGTTTTTGTTCAACACCACTTTGACGGCGTTGGGATTGAAAATCTCTTCGGGATCGTTGATTTCGGCGGCCAATGTCGCAATACCCGCCTGCTGCTGGCCGGCTAAAGCCGTAGCGACATCACGGATATAGGCGGGTGGAATCAGAGGTTCGTCGCCTTGCAGGTTAACAATGATTTGGTCATCCGCCCAGCCGCACAGCCTTGCAACCTCGGCAATCCTTTCCGTGCCGCTTTGGTGGTCCGCGCGGGTCATGACTGCTTTAAAACCTAAGCCACCGACTGCTTGAAAAATGCGTTCATCGTCGGTGGCGACAATGATTTCATCGGCATTGGCCTCCGCGGCCCGTTCGCAGACATGCGCAATCATCGGCTTGCCTGCAATATTCAGCAGCGGCTTGCCCGGCAACCGTGTCGATCCGTATCTTGCCGGAATGACGACTTTAAAACGCACGCTCATTTGTAGAGTGCGTCGATTTCATCGCTCGTTAATTCACGGGCTTCATCTTCCAGCATGACAGGAATATCGTCACGGATAGGGAACGCGATACGGTCGGCTCTGCAGATAAGTTCCTGCTTGGACTTGTCATAAATCAACGGGCTCTTGCATAAAGGACAAGCCAGAATATCGAGCAGTTTTTTATCTATCATGGTTTTCTCGTAATTGAAGAAGTGAATTTTGCCTTTGAGGCATTTTACAGTATTTTACAGTATTTTTAAGCAGCCTGTTTTACGCGCTCAATCGACGGCGGAATCGCGGCTAAGCTGAATCGACAGCGTTTGTTAACTATGGTCAAATAAGAGGGCTTTTTCAGGCAACCGAGGTTTTTAATATGACTGCGCTATCGATGTGTTTATATTGCATGATCCAGGCTACCCTATTGCTGGTTGCCGCGAACGGCGCGCCGGTGTTGACCAACAAAGCGCTAGGCAAGCGCTGGGCATGGCCGGTGGATAACGGGTTAAAACTGCGCGACGGCCACCGCTTGTTCGGCAGCGCCAAAACCTGGCGCGGCTTGTGCTCGGCCGTTTTAGTTACAACCCTGGCATCCCTTTTAGCCGGAATAGAACCCTGGACAGGCTTATTGTTCGGCGCCTTCGCAATGGCCGGAGATTTACTCGCAAGCTTTTTCAAGCGCCGGATGGGACGCGCTGAAAGTAGCCGGGCGCGAGGTCTTGATACAGTGCCTGAATCGTTGCTGCCGGTATTACTGTTAAAACAGCCTCTGGCATTGAGCTTGATCGACATTCTGCTTGTTGTGACGCTTTTCTTCCTGATTGAGGAATTGATCTCGCCGGTTCTTTACCGGTTGCATATTCGCAAGCGGCCTTATTAACAAATTTAATGGAAAAACATGGTCCACGAAAAGCACGAAAAAATGGATGAGGAGCGCGTATATGCTATACATAACACAATAGGCGCATACACAGGTGCAGGTACTTAACCACAATGGGACAGATTGTACTGTTAAGTATTTTCATGTTTTTCGTGCTTTTCGTGTCGCCTAGAGGCGCCTACTTTTGGCTTTCGTAGACAACATTTATCAGACTAAAACCTATGCTGCGAGTATTAACCTACAACATCCATAAAGGCTTCAACGCCAGCAACCGGAGGTTTGTGCTGCACCAGATTCGGGACGCATTGCTAGCCGCCGATGCCGATTTGATGTTCTTGCAGGAAATGCAGGGCGAGCACCAGCGTCATGAACAAAAAATCGCCGACTGGCCGGTTTTATCCCAGCTTGAGTTTCTCGCTGAAAACACTTGGCCTTTCCATGCCTACGGTAAGAATGCCGTCTACAATGCCGGCCATCACGGCAATGCCATCCTCAGCAAGCATCCGTTTGTGCACTGGGAAAACATCAATGTATCGCCTTTCCCCTGGGCCAGCCGCAGCTTGTTGCATGGCGTTATACGACTGCCAAGGATGGCGGAAGTGTCGCAATCGGTAGGGAACCGATGCGACCGGCTGCCGGAGAGCAGCCAGGACGTGCATATTGTGTGCATACATTTCGGTTTGATCGGCAAAGAGCGCCGCCTGCAAATAAGCAAATTATCCGCGCGTATCGACAGCCACGTGCCGCATGACGCACCGCTAATCATAGCCGGCGATTTTAACGATTGGCTGGGACAGGCCGACCGGCTGTTCCATGACCATCTGGGCTTGCAGGAGGTTTTCCATGTGACTCACGGCCGCTATGCGCGAAGCTTTCCGTCCTGGATGCCGTTTTTACCGATGGATCGTATTTATTATCGCGGTTTAACCCCGGTCTCGTGCGAACGCCTGGCTCATGCGCCGTGGCATACGCTTTCAGACCATGCACCATTGACAGCCACGTTTACCTTATGAACAGCACACAATCCAAACTGACCTTGCCCAACCTGTTGACCGGGTTTCGTTTTGTAGCTGCGCCGATATTGTTGTGGCTTGCATGGTATGGCCACCCTATAGCCTTTATGGGGTTGTTAGCGGTTACCTTTGCGACCGATTTGTTCGACGGCATGGTTGCGCGCTTGACCGGACAAGTTACCCAATTTGGCGCGACGCTAGACAGCTGGGCGGATGTCATCACTTACCTGACCATTGCACTGTGCAGTTGGTGGTTATGGCCCGATGTAGTGAGCAGAGAACTGCTTTATGTCGGCATGATTGTAGCCAGTTGCCTGCTGCCCGCCCTGGCGGGTTTTTTCAAGTTCGGACGATTTACCAGCTATCATACCTGGGCGGTAAAAATCGCCGCCGCCGCTATGGGGCTGACCTTGTATATGCTGTTCCTGGGCGGCCCGACATGGCCGTTTCGGGTGGCTGCCGTGATGTGCATAGTTGCGGCCATTGAAGAGATAGTGATCACCCTGCTTTTGCCGGAACCTGAGTCTAATCTCCGCTCGGTTTGGGATGTGTTGAAGCGTTCTGGGTTGGGTGATCGCCAAAGATAAGTCACATCCCCTTCTCCTATTGGGCATAGCTATCCACACAACTTTAATACAAGTTGACTTTATTCCCCGCGCTACGCTCTTTTTCACACAAATGCTTGCGAGACACCGTCATCCCGGCAGGGATTGACAAGGATGTAAAACTTCCTGCTGGCACGCCACATTGATCAAAACTATCAAGTCAACTCTCGGCGCAGCGCGCTCATCGTTATACACAAGCCTGTCCTGAGCTTGTCGAAGGGCCTGTCCTGAGCAAAGCCGAAGGGCGCTATCGCTATTCCAGCTACTGCAACGTCCCGACTGTTCAGAACGTTGCCAGTTAGACTTTCCAGGTTTTTAAAACCTGGAAGGTCTGCCTATCGGCATGTTTCTGGGCCCGGCCCGAGGGAACAAGACAAACGCGGCATGGGGTAAACTGTTGCAGCAGTGGCTCCTAAAAACTTGGTTGGATGGATACGACTGCTCGGATGCAGGAGCAATTGCCTGGAGTAATCAATGATTGATGACTATGATACTCCCCATAATTTAGACCACCAGTTAAGATAGAAGGCCTTAACAACTGGCAATATAAAATATGGCAAATGTACGTAAAAATCATACAACTGAATTTAAAAGCAAAGTGGCGCTGGAAG
>JBAQYH010000339.1:0-3518 GCA_049299935.1 Methylobacter sp.
GCATGACATGGCTTTGTGTGGCGATGATGATGATACCGATCGCCGCCAGCATTCCATGCACCACCGATGTGGGGAAAAAGGAACTCAATTGCCCCAGCTTATAGAATCCCATCAAAACCTGTAACACACTGGCCACCACGATTGCCGCCAGGGTGTAACGGTAACCGGCCATCGCATCGCCTTCGCCCAACGCTTGCACCGACGCCAAAACCACCACAATCAGCCCGGCAGCCGGGCCATTGATGGTCAGGTACGAACCGCTGATACGCGATACCAATACGCCGCCGATGATTGCCGTGATAATGCCTGCCGACGGCGGGAAGCCGGAAGCCACGGATATGCCCAGGCATAGCGGCAGGGCGATAAGAAAAACCAACAATCCTGATTGCAAATCACTGCGCCAATTCTCTTTTAAACCCGCTAGACCGGTTTGCGGTATAGCTGAACGGGAAGTTTTATTCATAGAAGTCCTCGTTGATTGTAAAAATAGTGTGTCTCTAAATGCTTTTCAGGCGACCACTATACCACTCTAGCAGTAACAGCAAATTCTGCTGGAGTTTTTACGTTCTACAAGCTAAACACCATAATGATCGGATTTACGGCGGCTCATGTTGTTTCGTTTCATCCTGCGTACTGCCAATGGGTGCTCTGAGAAGGTGTCGTGATATTCCATTCCGAAGAACTTGCATTGCCCGCCCCGCCCTTCATAGGCATGCTGAAAATTATGAATAAACTCCATCACGGTATGATCGATCAGGTACGCATTGTTCAACTGGAATATCACCGTCTTGCCGTTTTCCAGGTTGGCGAGAGCGGTTTTCAGCGACATGAAGTTGGAGAATATCGCAGCACCGACGATCGAGACCACCACGGAATCGGCATCTTTCGGTTCAATCACAAAATGAATCTTGAACAGATTATTCGGCCTAACGCCGCGCAGCATGTGGATAGCGAACTTGGTTAAAATACCGATGCCGACGCCTATTAATAAATCGGTCGCCAACACGCCGATAATCGTCACCACGAACATGAACAGCTGTTCCTTGCCGACGCCCATGACCTTAGCGAATTCTTTCGGCGAGGCCAGGCGAAAACCGGTATAGACCAACAATGCCGCCAATGCCGCCAGAGGGATACTATGTATCAGCCGAGGAAACAACACCACGAACAGCAACATAAAAGTGCCGTGAAAGAAGTTGGCCCACTGGGTTTTTGCGCCATTGTTCAGATTAGCCGAACTACGCACGATCTCCGCAATCATCGGCAAGCCGCCGATTAAACCGGCCACCAGATTACCCACACCGACTGCGGTTAAGTCACGATCAAGATTGGACTGCCGTTTATACGGATCCAGTTTATCCACCGCAATGGCGCTAAGCAAACTCTCCAGACTACCGACCAAACTGATACTGACCACGGCTTCCCAAAATTCTGCGGTGGCGATTTTTGAAAAGTCGGGAAAATAAAAACCGGACATGAAGTTTTCAGAAATCGCGACCAAAAATTTGGGTCCGACGGTTTCTTCGTGATGCGGTAAAAAATGCGCATCCGGCAGGAACAAATACATGTGCTCATGTTCCAGGTCGAAATACCGCGCCAAGCCCATCCCTGCCAATACCACGATAAGCGGTGCCGGGATCATCTTTAACGTCGGGTTTTTTAACATCGACCAAACAATCAATATCGCCAATCCGGTAAAGCCGATAATCGCAATTTCATGATTAGGATTCAGAAGACTGTGCGGAATTTGTGCGATCGTCGAAAACAGGCTGCTGTCTTTCTCCGGCGTAGCGCCCAGCATGACATGGATCTGTTTGGCCATAATAATGATGCCGATAGCCGCCAACATACCGTGCACCACCGATGCAGGAAAAAACGAACTGAGCCGCCCGGCTTTAAACACACCCATCAAGATTTGCACGACACTGGCAACGACGATAGCCGCCAAGGCATAGCGATAACCTGCCATCGCATCGCCTTCGCCCAGTTCCTGCACCGCACTGAGCACCACCACGATCAAACCGGCAGCCGGGCCGTTGATGGTTACAAACGACCCGTTGATACGCGAAACCAGCACCCCGCCGATAATCGCCGTAATAATCCCGGCCGATGGCGGAAAACCGGAAGCCATCGAGATACCCAAGCACAGCGGCAAGGCAATAAGAAAAACCAGAAAACCGGACAGCAAATCGCTACGCCAGTTTTCTTTTAACCCGGCTAAACCTGATTTTGGCAACCCTGACAGGGATGGTTCACTCATACAAATCCTCGTAATGATAAAAAGCTTCTGACGAGTCGTATGCGATTACCGTGCCAACTGTTTTACCCTTTATAACCAAATGATTTTGAATGTTGTTTTTTTATGCAAGGTTAAAAACACATAATCAGAAGGTGCAAAACAACCGGCCGGTTGTTGTTTTGCACCGATGCCGCAAGAACCATCGGGGTTTCTTAGCAGCTGATGTTATACATTGTCCACGAAAAGCACGAAAGGCACGAAAAATTAGCAACCTAGCTTTTCCGGCACTCCGATTGTGCCGGAAAAGCCCACCCTGGCTGAGGCCGGGCGGGCTTATTCCGGCATCCGAGTCATTCAGGCATTCATCCCAAATGGCGATCTTGAACAGCCTTGTTGTATAACGTAAGCGCCGGAGCCTGGGAACGATGTGTTTTAACTATTTTCGTGCTTTTCGTGGACGACGCTTTTTTTATCATGTCCGTGCGTAATATCAATTAGCAGGTTATAAAATTCCGATCTTGAATCCGCCTGTTTTTTAAACAGCCTCGGGAGGGTCAGTGTAATATATGCGCAACGAGTCATTAACAACGGCACTTCTCTCTTAAGCATAAGCCGTTATAAAGCTATAAAGATGGTAAGGATTCTTGCATGGACAAATCGACCGACGGCCACGGGCCTTTTTCCCCGAACGTCACCCCTGCCCCGGCTTATCCCAATGCCGGCAGAGTGTTTCCAATCATCGGTATCGGCGCCTCGGCAGGCGGACTTGAAGCGCTTGAGCAATTTTTCAGCCATATGCCCGATAACATGGGTATCGCGTTTATTGTTATTCAGCATCTTGATCCCAACCACAAGGGCATGATGCCCGAATTGCTGCAACGCACGACGGCGATGACGGTATTGCAGGCCCAAAATCGCATGACCATAAAGCCGGATTGCGTTTATGTAAATCCCCCGAATAAAGAACTGTCCATCCTGCGCGGCACGCTTTACCTGCTCGACCCGGTCGTACCGCGCGGGCTGCGCCTGCCTATCGATAATTTTTTCAATAGCCTGGCTGAAGATCGGCACGAACAAAGCATCGGCATCCTGCTTTCGGGCATGGGCTCGGATGGTACGCTGGGTCTGCGCGCCATCAAGGAAAAATCCGGTCTGGTACTGGTGCAGCATCCAGCCGATGCCAAATACGACAGTATGCCGCGCAGCGTTATTGATGCGGGATTGGCCGACATTATCGATGCCGCGGCCGAACTGCCTTTGCACATCGTCAATTATCTCC
>JBAQYH010000340.1:0-6391 GCA_049299935.1 Methylobacter sp.
CCTGCCAGCTGGTGGTTAATTTGACCCATTCCCCGCGCACGCCCAGCTCTTAAAATAAAAAACGGCGTAATAAATCTTGCTCTATCATGTTTCTCCAGTTAAAAAATCGTGCATTTTACGACATCAGGATCATAATAATCCTTGTCCAAACCGTCTTATAAAAATACCACAGGCCATGATTTTTTCATCAAAAAAACTTACGCTGCCGGATCCTGAACAAGCTTTACCTGGCCGAAAAACGCCCATGCCTGTTACCAACAGGCATTTTGTAACAGGCAATCCGATAGTCCCGCCGTTCCCGGAAACGATGGAGCAGGCTTTGTTTGGCATGGGCTGCTTCTGGGGGGCGGAGCGAAAATTCTGGCAATGTCCCGGCGTATTTAGCACGGCGGTCGGTTATACAGGCGGTTTCACGCCCAATCCGACTTACGAGGAACTATGTACCGGTTTAACCGGACATACTGAGGCTGTTAAAGTTATTTACGATCCGGCAATCGTTTCATACCGAGAGTTGCTCCGGCTTTTTTGGGAATCCCACAATCCTACCCAGGGCATGAGACAAGGCAACGACATCGGCACGCAATACAGGTCCGGGATTTATACCTACACCCAGCAACAGTTCGATGAAGCGCTTGAGTCAAAACAAAATTACCAGCAGCAATTGACCCAAGTAGGTTTTAAGCAAATAACCACCGAGATTGTGCCGGCCGGCGAGTTTTACTATGCCGAGGACATTCATCAACAATATCTGGCCAAGAATCCTATGGGTTATTGCGGTTTAGGAGGGCTGGGCGTGGCTTTTGATGAGTGATTGCAGCGGACAAAAAAAAGGCGGTTTAAAAAAACCGCCTTGGAATATATTTAGGAAGAATATAACGCAACTTTTCAGCTATGGTGCTCTACAAGAGCCTTAAAAGTTAGGTTAATAATATCAATATATAATGCAACATAAAATGTGACATATTGTCGCAGGGTGATTCTTGTTTAATTTATAATTGAATTACCCGGTAATATACCTGAATACGCGGGTCTTTTATTTAGGTTACTTTTAATTTCACACTGTATTAAAAAATGCTCTCATACGCCTCACCCAGATCGGAATTCTCTGCCCGGCAAAACTTGAAGTGGCTGTTTATTCTAAGAAATTTGATGATACTCAGCGAGATTATACTCATTGTTTTATCCATATACGGTCTTAATATCCGCCTGCCGGAGCAGCCGCTCTGGCTGGTGATATTGTCGATAATCGCAGTTAATGTTTATACCTCGATGCGCTTGCAGACGGATGATCCGGTTACGGAACCGGAAATTTTTTCTCAGTTAGTCATTGATGTTTTTGCCATCACGGCATTGTTGTATCTGACCGGGGGGGCGTCAAACCCCATTACCTGGGTATTCCTGTTGCCCCTTATTATTACAGCCATCATGCTGCACCAATCCTATGCCTGGTATATGGTGATTCTGACCACGTCCATGTATACGGCATTAATGGCCTACAACATTCCTCTGCCGTCGATAGAGCCGCATATACCCAACCCGGAAATGAAGTATTCCGATGCCAAGAACTATGAGCTGTTGCAGCAAGTTCACGCAATGAGCGACACTCATTATTTTAATCTTCATATTTTCGGCATGTGGTTCGGTTTTGTATTTAGCGCCGGTTTAGTCGCATTCTTTGTGGTTGAGCTGGCTAAAACGCTTAAGGCTCAGGAACGGAATCTGGCTGAAGCCCGCGAAAATGCATTAAGGGATGAGCGTGTTGTTGCCTTAGGTACATTGGCGGCCAGTGCAGCTCACGATATGGGGACGCCATTAGGCACTATTGCTATCGTGACTCATGAGCTTGAGCAAGAGTTTCCGGTCCACCGTTTTCCGGATCTGCACGAGAAGTTGCTGATCATGCAGCAGCAGATTGACCGATGCAAAACAGCGTTATCGGTGATGTCTGCTTCTGCCGGTGAAATGCGCGCCGAATCCGGTAGCGCGATGCTGCTGACTGATTACATTGATGCGGTGATTAACCAATGGCGCACTCACAAACCGACGGCAAAGCTGAATTTTTTTATCAATCCTGAGGTCGCAACACAGGCAAAAATCGTTGCCGAACTGACGCTGACCCACTCAATTATTAATATTTTAAATAATGCAGCAGAAGCGTCGCCGCCGGAAAAGGGTATCGAATTTCATGCGTCGTGGGATTTAGATTATGTCATTATTAAAATCAGGGATTTTGGCCCAGGCTTGCCGCCGGAATTAATCGATTTTGCCGGTAAACAACCCGTTATCAGCAAAAAGCGCGGTTTAGGCGTGGGCTTGTTTTTAGCCTATTCCACGATTAGTCGCATGGGCGGTAAAATTAATTTTTCAAACAGCGAGTCGGGCGGAGCCTGCGTGGAAATTACCCTCCCTCTTTTAAATGCAGAGAACAATAATGACAACCCAGGAAACGGATAAACCACGGCTGTTGCTGGTGGATGACGATGAGACTTTTTGCAAGGTGCTGAAGAGCGCGTTAGAAAAAAGAAATTATGAGGTGCTGGTCGCTAACGATGTCAAAACCGGAATATCGTTTGCCGAGCGTTACTTGCCTGAATATGCAGTGATTGATTTGCGTATCGGTCATGAATCCGGTCTGGAGATGGTAAAGACGCTGATCTCTTTGGATGACAATACTACCTGCGTCATGTTAACCGGCTTTGCCAGTATTGCTACAGCAGTTGAAGCAATAAAACTGGGTGCTACGCATTACCTGACCAAACCGGCTAATGCAGATGAAATTGTAAGTGCGCTGCATAAAAATGAAGGCGACTCATCGGTCTTGATTAGTGAAAATCCCTTATCCGTAAAACGGCTGGAATGGGAGCATTTACAAAAAGTACTGATGCAGCACGAGGGTAATATTTCGGCCGCAGCCAGGGCGTTAAACATGCACAGACGCACGTTGCAAAGGAAGCTGGATAAAAAGCCGGTGAAAGAGTAGGGCATAAAGAAAACAGCTTTTTTAGAGTATGCCTCGGAGTGGCAATTTCAAGCGCATTTCTATTCTAATCCTGATAACGCGGCTTTAAATCACGATGGTTTAATCGACAGGAATATTTTTGCCCGTATTGTGTTCTTGTCGGGCTTGTAAATATTTATATTAGTTATCATTCGGTTATCAATCTTTGCCGAGCTGTTTAATATTCCTCCTTACGGATTCAATCCAGATACAGGGGTGTTTTTTTATTTATAGCTTTGACATAACACTCTATCTCATGATAAAAAGTGCACTGTCGTTTATTACTTAATTCGACAAGTCATTCAATAAAATAATTTATTGAGTGGCCCCCTTGTGGAAAGGGAATAACAATATAAATAATTAAATAAACTTTCGAGGATTTTAAAATGGCTGAAGAACAAGAAAAAGACAACACATGGTTGATTGCTGGTGTTGCTATTGCTGCTGTTATTGTATTAGTTGTACTGTTGAAACAAGACGAAACAAAGCATTTACAAAGTGGCGCTGTTGCAGCGAGTAATGCTGAAGTGTTCTCGAAAATTGATTCGAAAAAAACCAGCAACAAAACTGCTCAATAAAACTGAAACGTAGTTGCTTAAAAAAGTACCTCCCGTTATATCGCGGGGGGTATTTTTCCTCTCTTTATATCCCACGTAAATATGCTCTTTGCTTTTGAGTATCCGCCAGCCGGCCTTTTAAGGCATTTCCGGTAATGCAGTAATCCTCTTGTTATTCAATAAGCGTAGTGCCGGATGATATCCAGTGGTGCGCACAGGCCAACGCTTGCCTGATCAAAGGCTGGCCTTGCTGGATTTTGGCGGGTATCTGCTATGAATCTTTTTCCAGTATCTGTATTTTTTCTTCCAGCATTTTTACTCTTTTCAGCAGTTCTGGCAGTTTGCTGATGGCGATTTGCTCCTTGTAGGCGGTCTTCTTGTCTTTAGCCGGACTGCCGAAAACCTGCGTGCCTGCTTTGACGTCGCCCGCCACGCCGGAACGCGCCATGACTACAGCGCCGCTCCCAATCGTAACATGATCGGCAATACCTGAGCTTCCAGCCAAAATCGCATAATCTTCGATGTTACAGGAACCGGAAACCCCCGTTAAGCCGCACATGATGACGTGTTTCCCTACTTTGTTATTGTGTCCGATTTGCACTAGGTTATCGATTTTGCTGCCCGCACCTATTAAGGTACTGCCCAATGCGCCCCTGTCTATACAGGTATTGGCGCCAATCTCGACATTGTCCTCAATAACCACGTTACCGACCTGAGGCACTTTGACATGTTGATTATTCCTGAATTTATAACCGAAACCGTCGGCGCCAATGATGGCTCCTGAATGAATAATGACGTTATTGCCCACGACCACGTCATCGTAAATAACGGCGTAAGGATAAATCCGGCAGTTTTTGCCTATTTTTACATTTTTACCAATGTAGGCCCCGGCATGTATTTCGCTGTCATCGCCTATGTTTACGTTCTCGCCAATCACGGCATAAGGCCCGATATAGACCTCATCGCCTAAGGTCACATTAGCTTCAAGCACTGCCTGCGGTGCAATTTGCCGAACATAAGTCCTGGCAGGATGCAGTAGTTCGACGGCCTTGATAAAGCTGAGTTCCGGGTCGGCACAAATTAACAGCGCCATGCCCCCAGGCACATTCTCAACACCGAAACCTTCCGCAATAAAGCAGGCGGAAGCCGTTGAATCTTTAATATGCCGGGTGTAACGGCTGTTGGTCAGCTGCGTGACTTGGCCCTGATGTGCAGAGGTAATATCTGCCGCTGAATGGATGGTTGCTGATGGATCGCCGCCTTCAATTCGCGCACCACAAAAATCGGCAAGTTCTTTTAATGTAATCGGCATATTTGTCTCTGCTGTTATTTTGAATAGCGCCAGGCAGTCGGCACGAAATTGGAAATAAGTTTAGTGTAACAAATCTAATAAACAACCCATTGGGTGCTCACTGGAATGATAAGGTTTGTCAATGTGACTGATTAGTTTTTATTTTTCCTGTTTCCCATGGCTCAAATGTCAAATTTGATTGCGTTGCCAATGTCCTGATTTGCCTCCGTCTTTTTCCAGTAATCGGACCGACTGGATAACC
The DNA here is from genome assembly GCA_049299935.1 of Methylobacter sp. Lineage (GTDB taxonomy): Bacteria > Pseudomonadota > Gammaproteobacteria > Methylococcales > Methylomonadaceae > Methylobacter_A. The sequence goes on from JBAQYH010000340.1 coordinate 5,109, forward strand.
ATACCCCTATCCACGGCTTTGCACATATCGTAAATGGTCAGTAATGCAATCTGCGTGGCATTTAGCGCTTCCATTTCTACGCCGGTTTGGCCGTTGGTTTTGACGGTGGTTTGGCATCTTATCCGGTTGTTGTCGATTTCTGCGCTCAGCTTGATTTCTACATGCGTTAAAGGCAGCGGATGGCAGAGCGGAATCAGGTCCGCAGTTTTCTTGCTGGCCATGATACCGGCTATTCTCGCTATGGACAGGACGTCGCCTTTTTTGTGGCCGCCGTCTACGATTAGCTTGAGCGTTTCCGGCTGCATTTCAATATAGCCTTCGGTGACGGCTGTACGCTGGGTGATCGCCTTTTCGCCGACGTCAACCATGTGAGCTTCGCCGGATTGATTAAAGTGGGTTAATGCGGTCATTTTTCTGTAAAATTATCAGTGAAAGGGCAGGCACGTTTTTATTATAACAACTGCCGGTTAAGAAAACTAAAAAGGCGGTCGACGGTTCTTCCTTGTAATGCGCCTTGTGCCAATTTTATTTTTTGCGATTGAGTGAGTGACTATGTCAATTAAGGTGCGCTATTTTGCCAGCTTGAAAGAAAGCATCGGCCGCTCGGAGGACAATCTGGAATTTGCAGATTTAGCTACCGTCGGCGACGTATGGCAACGCGCCAATCCGAATAAAGCGCTGCCGGATAATAGCTTGGCGGCAGTGAATATGGACTATGTTGAATTAAGCAATCCGGTTAAGGATGGCGATGAAGTGGCATTTTTTCCGCCGGTGACCGGAGGCTGACAGTGGACATAAAGATTTGCGCCGAACCTTTCGATCCCTGGCAGGCGGTTCAGGCGCACCAGCATTCGGCAAAGGATATGGCCGGCAAGTTTGGCGCAACCAGTATTTTTATAGGCACGATGCGCGATTTCAACGAAGGCGACGATGTTAAGGGCATGACGCTGGAACATTATCCCGGCATGACCGAAAAACAGCTGGAAAAAATCGTTGCCAAAGCCGCGCGGCAATGGCCGGTTATTGACGTGTTGGTGGTGCACCGGGTCGGCGATATTCTGCCTAATGAGCCGATCGTGCTGGTAGCGGTATGGGCATCGCACCGCGGCGATGCGTTTGATGCGAACCGATACATCATGGAAGCGTTAAAGTCGAGAGCGCCTTTCTGGAAAAAGGAGCTGTTAAAATCCGAGGCCGAACGTTGGCTGGTAAAAAATACGGACGGTTATCTTTAACTAGTTTTAAGTAGGGCGCGCCGTGCGCGCCGTTTGCGACGTTTGGAT
>JBAQYH010000341.1:0-4528 GCA_049299935.1 Methylobacter sp.
ATGTCGGGATTGTAGGTGACCAGCACGGCCGATACATCGCGGCAATAATTTTTATTTTCCATGACTCACTCGAAATTTATAACAGGCAAAATAGTCCCCACGGCGCCTTACCGTAAGCTAGGCGCTACATCGACAAAGGCTACTTCCGCACAGGGCAAAATTCACAGCGATGTTTCTGCCGCCCAAAAAACAACCTTAACCCATTTTACTAGCGTTCATTCGCACGGGATTGTAATGGCCCAAACATGCTCGAAAAAGCACTTCCAGCACCGACAGATTCCCCTTGAAGCTGCTGATCTTGGTGGGCACCTCGCCCTTTGGATAGCGACGTATAGTCGCCAACTCAACGCACCGATAACCCAGCTTGGGGACTCGATACGAAAGGTATGCCAACAACTCGTAAGTCATGAATACGTCGCGAAATGGAGCAACCCTGTCGTCCAACAATATCCTGCGGCTGTATGCGCGAAAGCCTTGTGTGGTGTCCGTCCAGTGGAAGCCGGAGAAAAGGCTCAACATCGGCGCATGAATGAAGCGGATCGCAAAGTCCCGCGACCTCGGTGTATTTTCCGCAACCCCACCCAAAATAAAGCGCGAAGCCTGGACAAAATCCACCCCTTGTTTTAGCGCATCAATAAAGCGAGGTATCGCTTCCGGATCATCCTTGTCATTACCGTCAATAGTCACGATGCCCTCATAGCCCTGATCGAGTGCAAAAGCATAAGCACAACGCAATTGCGCACTTAATTTGCCGGGACCGGTCTTGAGCAGCAAGCCCCGCACACCATTCTCTTGGAGTGATTCAATGGCTAACGATCCGTCCGTCGTACCGCCATCGACAATAATGATGTCGGCAAAACGATCAACGGCAAGGGCTGCCATTCTGGCGAGCAGGTGCTTGATTCGCTCGCCTTCGTTGATAACCGGTATCACGACACACCAAGGATGCTGGCGGCCAAGCCACAGCAGCGTTTCAAATGCAGGCACCTGCCAACCGGCGCGGACTTCTGGACTAATATCAGGATGATTCATCGTCAATTTTTTTATTGTTAGGATACACGAAGCGTGATCAGCGCCACCCCGACAACGACCAGCAGGATGCCTGCGATGGTTGTCCAGTGGAACGACTCACGAAAGATCAGTAAGGAGCACAATGCTACGGCGGCTACGGCCCCGGATGTAAGCACAGGATGCGCCACATTCAGCGGCAAGCGCGCCAAAGCGGCGGCATAGAGCAGGAACGCAATGCCGTAAAGCCCCAAACCGAGCCAAAACGGCCAGTTGCAAATAACCGACCTTATTGAATCGTCTAAAGTAGGAAATTTACGCGGCGGAATCATTGCCATCTTGACCAGGACACTGGCTGAAGCATTGGAGGCAATACCGAGAATCAGGATAAGCCACTTCATGCGACGGCCTCATTACCATCATTACGGTAGTATCGAATCGCCATGGCCAGCGCGCGCTCAATAGACGCTGGATGCGGTTCGTTTTTGGTCCCCAGCATCTCGATGGACACCACATGACTAGGCAAATGCTGCTCCAGGGCTGCAACAATACTTGCGTGGTCTGCACCCCCATCACCGAGCGGAACGAGGTCCGGCTCACTGGCATGGATATGGCCGATCAACGCCGCGCTATTTTGCAAAACTGTTGCGGGATCTTCGCCGTTGATGGCGAGCGCACCGGTATCCAGTTGCATCCGTATCGCCGGATGCGCTATTTGTTCGACCACTTGCGCGGTTTCGGCACTGGTGGTCATGAAGTTGGCGCCATAGCACGTTGGGTTAGGCTCCAAACAAATCACAACGCCATACGACTGAGCAATGTCGCCAAGTCGCCGAAAGAACGGGATTGCAATCTCACTGACCTGTTCATCGCTTAAGCCATTGCGGTCGCGGTTTTTCGGGGAACCGAATACCAGGCGGGTCGCCCCCAAACCGTCCGCGATCCGGCAGACGGCAGTCAGATGCCCCAACATCGCCTCCTGGACCTCGGCCGAACCGAATACGTTCAACCCAACCGTGCCGAATAGCAGCGCCTGCATTCCGGTAATTTCGATGCCGCGCTCCGCCCAGCAGCGTTTTACCTGCGCGACTTCTTCATCGGTTGCATTGACGGGATCGGGAAAATACTTGCCCGGCGCAACATCAATCGCATCCACGCCGTACCGGCTTAACAGCTTGGCGATTTCTTCATCTTCTTCCGTATCCCAGGCGATATTGGAAATGGCCAATCTCATGAGCTTGCTCCTGGTGCCGGTTTAAGCGTGCGCGGTTCCGATTGCGCATAGGCCCGAACCGCCTGTATGGTTTCACGGCGGTTGTACTGATGGTGGCCTGGAACGCCAAAAATATGCGCATATCGGGTTCGCATGTCGTAGACGGCGGGACTATTCGCCTGAGCCTGCTCAAACGGTTTGCCGAACCCTTGCGCCGAGACATCCGCCACGCTGATCGGTTCTGCCGTGAGATGAATCAAATTCAACCCGGCATCAAGCGCTGCTTGAATGTCATACCAGAGATTCACCATCGGATAGAACTGAAAAATACCGCGGCTATCGATTGCATGGAGGTTGTTGTCATTCAGGAAATCGAAGATGACGTTCTTACGCAAGCCGGGCCCTACCAAACCTGGAAGGCGGACGATCAAATGGCGGGGAAAGTGGCTTTCGACAAACTTTTCCAACAAGCGGCGATGCAAACCGTAAGCGTGAAGCCCAGTCTCATCAATAGGCGTGTCTTCATCAACCCCTATCGGATTTTTGAACACATCTACGGTGCTGATCAGGATGAAGGTTTCGCACCGGATCGTTTTCAGGTGCGCGATCAGGCCGTCAATCTTTTCCCTATCCGCTTCAGGCTCGCGGTTCGCGATCCACTTTTGTGCAGGCGCGCCTGCACAGACAACCGTATCGAAAGCTTTGCCCTCAATCTCTGCGATATTGGTCGAACGATAAAGGGATTCGAAAGGTGCTTGCTTTAGAAGGGTACTTCCTACGAATCCGGTAAATCCAATTAGTGCATTTGTCATTTTAATATCTCGATTTTATTGGGAAAACCCACCTGTTCCCCGTCAAGGGGCTCCCCGTTTACATCAACAGTTAAATATTGATCTGATTGATCTACGCGAATAATTTGCCGAGTATCCCCATTGGCAAACTTAACAAACTTACCAACTTGATAGTAGTCCATATTTTCGCGAGAGTTGCCAACAATAAACCCTGATACCTTTCTTCCAACACCACTAATCCAGTTGTCATCAGTTAGGTTGTATGGAGTGTCGTTTAAGCTGGTTACGATTACAATTTTGTTTGGAAATCCAACTTGTTTCCCGTCAAGGGGCTCTCCATTCACATAAACAGTTAAAAGCTTGTCTGCTTGCTCTACTCGAACAATTTGTCGACGCTCCCCATTAACAAATCTAATGGTCGAGCCAATCCTGAGCTGTTCCAAATTTTGAGGGGTGTCATCACAAAAAAAACCTGAAATGGTCTTTCCAATACCATTAACCCAGTTCCTATCAGTCAGGTTAACTGGAGTAATCGTTTCTTTTTGAAACATGTAAATATATGAAACGACTGCAAAAGGAGAAGCCAAATAAACAATTATCAGGCTTGCTACAGCAGCACGAACGAAGTTATTTTTAGATGTGGACAGATTACTGAAAAACGTCTTCGATTCACGATATTTATTAATTCTTTTTTCGATGTAAAGATAAAGTAGCAGCCCAATTACGCACGATACAATAGCCACCCATGATCCCAGGCTAATCAGGCTGAAATACTGCGGGTGCGAATTTGTAAACGGTTTGATAAAGGCCAGAATAGGATAGTGCAAAATATATGCGGGATAAGATAATTCACCGATCGACCTGTCGAGACGATTTTTCGCCGTGTAATCAAACAACACTGGAATTGCCATACTAATGAACAGCAGATGCCAAAATGGCATTACTGTCTCCGTGAAGGAAAATAAAATTAGGGCAAAAACGGCAGCGTAGTAATGAGGCTGTGATTTTTTTTTGCTTAGGTGGTAAGCAAGCGCCCCTCCGCCAAAAAAAGCAAATGACGAAGGATAAAAGAAGTAGTTCATTCCATTAGTATTAACCGCCCTAAAAGTATCAATGGAATTTACTGGAAAATTGATTAGGTTTATCGATAACAAATAACCGCACCCTAGCAAAACAAAAGCAAATGTTTTTTTCTCACTTTTGAGTATAAAAGGTGCCAACAAATAAAAACCGAGCTCAATTGCTAAAGACCATGCCGGCATGTTGATTTGCATTGCCATCGGCGGAACGCACTGAGATGCTATGTTTTTGACGCAGACTAAAAAAGATAAATCCTGCCCAAAAATAAACAGGTTTTGGAAAATGAAAAAAATCTTGGCACCGATTGGAAGTTGGTCAAAAATTTCTCTTATGGCCCCAAATGAAACAAAAATCGCTATAAAGGCGCCAACATAATAAATGGGGAAAATCCGGAAAGCGCGACTTTTGTAGAAATGGATTGGATTTATGTCTTTGT
>JBAQYH010000342.1:0-2111 GCA_049299935.1 Methylobacter sp.
AGTTCAGGTTTTTTAACGGCTGCCGGTTTTACCGCTTCTACAATTTTTTTATCCTTTACGGATTCTTTAGTCACGGTTTCTACATGAGTATCCTTGACTTGAGTTTTAGGAGCGATGCTTTTGCGAACCCCCTCCTCCGCTGCTTCAGCTAAAGGCTTGTCTGCGGCGGCTTGTTTAGGACGCGGCTTTGGTTGCTCTTCAACCGGTTGTTCAACGGCTTCTTCACCGGCATCTTCGCGGGTATAGCCTTCGGATTCGGCATACAAAGACTCTCCGGAACGCCCCTGTTTCTCAGGTTCTTCAGACACTTCTTCCGCTGCACCGGTACTCTCAATAGTATCGGCGGCCGGTTCGGTCGATAATGGTTCCGGATCCGGCATTTTTAAAACCTGCTCGGCACTGGCCGGCAATTTATCGGCCGTATTTGCGCCTGTTTCAGCTGGAGCGGGAATATTCAGCTCACTGACCATCTGGCCGCTATTATCGACAGGATCATCGAACAGCATGGGAATAAAAATCGCACATAAGGCCGTAACTACGACGGCACCGATCAAACGTTGTTTTAATTCATGATCCATTTCGTCTACTCACTTATTATCAAACTCAATCAAGCACTCAGATACTAAAAAGAAAGATCCAAAAACCAGTAACAAATCGCCTTCTCGCGACTGATTCTTTGCAGCGGCAAATGCTTCATTAAAACCGGCAAAACCAAAAGAAACCCTGGACACCGGACTTTGCGAAAAAATCTCACGCATAACCGATTCCGTAGCCGCTCTGGGATTTGTCAAAGGCGCAAAAAACCAGTCGTAAACCACATGATTCATAATCTCAAGGACGCCGGCAATATCCTTGTCTCTCATCATTGAAAAAACGGCATGGATGCGTCTGCCGGGGAAAACCGCCGTCACATAATCGGCTAATGTCCTGACTGCCTGGGGATTATGCCCGACATCCAGCAGCACAGGGATTTCGCCATCAATAAGTTGAAACCGGCCGGCTAACCGGACATTTTCCAGCCCCTGTTTAATCGATGTTTCAGTTACCGGCAAAATATCGGCCATTTGAGTCACTGCCAAAATAACCGCCGATGCATTGCGATACTGATGATCTCCTTTTAAACCCGGCTCCGGTAATTGTAGCATTTGTTGATCGGCAGAAAACCAATCCCATCCTGCCGCCTGTTTTTTATAACCAAAATCCTTGCCGATACAATACAACAAGGCATGTTGCTCGATAGCGCTATTTACCAAAGATTCCGGAGGTTCCGGATCGCCGATGACGGCTGGAGTTGCTGCCCGGAAAATACCGGCTTTTTCCCGGCCTATCGCTTCTCGCGTACCGCCCAGCCATTCGACATGATCGATACTGATGCTGGTGATCAAGGCCACATCGGGATCGACTATATTGACCGCATCCAGCCGTCCGCCCAGACCGACTTCCAGCAATTGCACGTCGACTCCGGCGCGCCTGAATATGTCCAGCGCCGCCAGTGTACCGAATTCAAAATAGCTTAATGAGGTATCGCCCCGTACCGACTCTATTCTTGCAAAGGCCTCGCAAATTTTGTCATCCGATACCGGTCTGCCGTCTATTTTTATTCTTTCATTATATTTCAGAATATGCGGCGACGTATAAGACCCGACTCGATAACCCTGGGCTGTGTAAATAGCTTCAAGAAAAGCTACAGATGAGCCTTTACCATTGGTTCCGGCAACAGTAATGGTCGGAGGCTTAACATAATCCGGGTTAAGCGCGTGAAAAACCTGCGTCACCCTTTCCAAACCTAAATCAATGACTAAAGGATGTAAGCTTTCCTGCCACTTCAACCAACCCTGTAGCGAATCAAAATGTATCATCAATTGATAAAAATCAGTCTTCCTGATCCTGCTGCAACGGGACGTCGTCCGCTTCAGCTTGAAAGCTCTCCTCGGTACCGTCGGCATCCTCCTTTGTCAAAGGGAGGCTGAGGGGTATTTGCTGTGTAATGATGTCTCTACCCGCCATCAGCATAGCCAAAATATCGGCTATTTTGTCTCGCATTTCGCGTCGGTCGATAATCATATCGATAGCGCCATGCTCTTGTAAAAACTCGCTCCGCTGAAAACCTT
>JBAQYH010000343.1:0-3329 GCA_049299935.1 Methylobacter sp.
TCAATGTAAACGCTTGCTATCCTATCGGCATCTACATAGATTGTGTCGCCGTCATTGCGGCAAGAATTACCTGAATCCGGCGATTGAATGAGAGACCCCGCGATTGATTCCCGGCTGCGATCAAAAGATGCCGATTGGCGCACGACAGAACCGTGCCGGCATGAAACGCTTAATGTGTCTGTCCCCCGACAAAGTTGCGGACTCTTGACGTTGGGGTAATGTCAGGATAGGTTGAGCTCTAATGGTCTCCGCTGGTTCCCAAGCTCCGGAGACTGTGAAAGTATTATCAAAATCAATTTAAAAACCTATTCACCACGAAGGCACGAAGATCACGAAGGAAAAAATAATTGTTTAAACTCAGTGTATTGAAAACTTCGTGTCCTTCGTGCCTTCGTGGTGAATTCTTTATTTTTCTCTAAAAACGAATATTTTCACAGCCTCTCCAGCTTGGGAACCAGTGGAGCTCTAACTTCGCGAGACAGGAAAACTGGACCCCATCAAAAATTAAACGCCTTAGCCTTCCCCGCCTGCGCCTTAAACTGCTTCAACCACGATTTCCCTGACAATTTTTCAGCCAACGCCACCGCAAGATGCTGCGGATCGACGCCCATGCCCTTGTTCCGGCCCAAGCCCTGCATACAGGACGGGCAGTTGGTCAGGATCGTGGCCCTGCCCTTCTCCGGCATGACTTCCGCCAGCGATTCGCGTTTGCGGTGCAGCATCGCGGCGGAGATGTCGGGACGGGACAACGACAGCGTTCCCGCCTCGGAGCAGCAATTGGGCACCGGCGTAACGCTGCCGAATCCGCCGAGCTTATCGAGCACGTCCAGCGCCTTGCCGTCCAGCGAATCGTGGCACGGTGCGTGATAAAGATAGCTCTCGCTGCCGGTGCCTGCCAACTGCAAATCCCGCTCCAGCGCATAGCGGGTTATATCGACCAGCCTGCCGCCGAACAACTTGGCCGCTTCCATTTCGTTCAAGCCCTCGCGGCAGGTTCCGCAAGTCACGACACAGCCGTCGAACTCCAGATGGGTGAACATATCCCGGATTTGGTTCAGCAGGATCGTCACGCGCAAACCATTTTGCGAATGCATTTCGGCTTGGCCGTTGGCGTAGGCCGGAAATCCGCAGCACAGGAAAGGCGGCGGTAACACCACCCGGGTTTTCAAGCCCATCAACACATGGATGGCGGCCATCGAGATGTCGGACACCATCCGTTCGGAACCGCAGCCCGGAAAATAGAACACGGTGCGTTCGGCTTCCTGGTCAGGTTCAAACACCAAGACCTGGTCGTCCTTGCAGTCGGGCAGCAAATCGCGCAATGTATGTGCCGGCACGGTCGGCATCGGCGAGCTCAGCAATTGCAGCGGGTAATGCTTGGACTGGCCTTTTTTCGGTTGCAGCGGCTTGGCTAATACCGTGCCCAGCTGCTGCCCGACAAAACCGGCCCGGAGCACGCCGAAGCGGAAAATTTTATTGAAGGTCTGCGAGTCGCTGTGCAAATAGCGTAGCGTCATCTTGGTCGCGGGCGGCATGTGTTTATAACCCCAGTCGGCAAGAATCCGCCGTTCCAGCACCGATACGTCGGCGGAATCTATGTCAACCGGACAAGGCTTCGCGCATTTGTGGCAGGTCGTGCAATGGTCGGACACTTCTTCCAGCCATTGCAGCAGTTCGAACTGGGTCGAATATTCGCGCTGCGCATCGAACAGCAAGGCTTCGATAATCGCGCCGATCGCCAGGTTCTTGTTGCGCGGATGATAGAACAGGCTGCCCGCAGGATGGAACACGCCGCAATCGGGCTTGCATTTTCCGCAACGCACGCAATGGGCGATTTTGTTCGCCAGCTCCTCCAGCTGGCCGTGGCGGAGAATGCGCGCCTCCAGCCCCAACAGGTTGAACGACGGCGTGAAGATATGCTCCAGCGCGGCGAAATCCTCCAGCTTGCCAGGATTCATCAGTCCGGTCGGGTCGACTTCGCGGCGATAAGCGCTGAGTGCCGCGATGCGTTCCGGTTCCAGGTACTTGAGCTTTGTGACGCCGATGCCGTGCTCGCCGGACACCACGCCGCCCAATTCCACCACCTTGAACATCACCTGGTCGATGACTTCGCCGGAGCGCTCCAGCATATCCCGGTCGTTGGACAGCACCGGCAGGTTGACATGCACGTTGCCGTCTCCGGCATGCATGTGGGTCGCCAGCACGATGCGCCGGTCGCGCACTTCCTGATGGGCAAGGTTCACTGCGGCGATAATCTTGGGGAAGCCGCGCGCCAGTTCGGCGAATTCCTTTTTGAACTTTTTGATGATCGACAGGCTGCGCAAGGTTTTTTCGTCGGCTGTCGAAAGCTCGCTTTTAGCTGTCGCATAAAGTTCCAGCGCCACATCGGCTCGGGCCGCAAATGAATCGGCATTGTCCTCAACCGGCGGTTCGCGGAATAACGCGGCGGCGCGGTCCAGGAATTTCAGCTGGGCGTAACGTTCTTCTTCTACATTGACTTCGTCGATAAAGCGGGCGAATTCGGCCAGCGTTTCCAGCGGAATCACGACATCCTCGTTCAGCTTGAAGGCATTCGTGCGCCGTGCAATCGCGCCGAATTTCTTGCGGTCGGCCCAGTATCGCTCTGCTTCCGCCGCATCGTGCGCTTCGAAAAGTTCGCTGTTCGGGTACTGGTCCAGAATCGCGCGGATTTTATCGATACCTTGCTGCGCCTGTTCTAAAGAATGCCCCGCAATATCGATCAGCAGCACGGCTTTCGGCGTCTTGAACCGGCTCGATTTGACCTGGTAGTCGATTGCGCGCACATACTCGTCATCGAAATGCTCCAGCGCCACCAGCGTGTCTTCGCCCTGGTCGGGAAACGGGAACGCCTTGGACAGCTCGACAATCACGCGGCTGGCTTCCTCCATGTCCTGGCCGAAAAACTCCAGGCAAATCGTGCGCGTGGCTTCGAATTTCGGGTAAAGGATGAATTCCGCCGAGGTGATGATGCCGTCGGTGCCTTCCTTTTGCAGGCCCGGAACGCCGCCCAGCGCCTTGTTGGTGATGTCTTTCCACAGGCCTTTCTTCCTGATCTCGCTGCCCTTCAAGACAATGATCTTGATCGACTCGCCGCTCTGATCGAGCACCTCGAAAGTCACGTTATCTTCCGGCAATATTTTACGCAGCTGATGGTCGATCCTGCGCACCTCCCAACGCTTGCCGCCCGGCATCGCCATCCGCCAGGAAATCAGGTTGTCGATGCAGGTGCCCCAGCGCACCGCGCATTTGCCGCCGGCGTTTTCGGCGATGTTGCCGCCGATTGAGGACGCCCAGGCGCTGGTGGGATC
>JBAQYH010000344.1:0-5766 GCA_049299935.1 Methylobacter sp.
GCGAGGTGTTCAGGATGCTGTCCTACCAGGACATTAAAACCTCAACCATCCAGTCCAGGGCGATTGCCGGTGTCGCCAATGCAACCTATATTTTTTGCCTGCCCGGCTCATCGGGCGCCTGCCGCACCGCTTGGGATGCGCTGATCAAGGAGCAACTCGATCACCGCACCCGCCCCTGCAATCTGGTGCAGCTGATGCCCAGACTGACGGAAAAATAAATGAAATCGATTTTCTTACTGCTCGGCGCGTTAAGTGCATTGACCGGCGTCGGCCTGGGCGCATTCGGCGCTCACGGCCTGAAAGCCGTCATCAGCCCGGAGATGCTGGCCGTCTACCAAACCGGCGTGACTTACCAAATGTGGCATGCGCTGGGATTGATCGGCATTGCGCTGATCCACCGGCAAGCACCCGACTCCAAATTATTGCACTGGGCCGGATGGTTGATGTTCGCGGGCATAGTACTGTTTTCCGGCAGCTTGTATGCCCTGGCGTTACTCAATCATACCTGGCTAGGCATGATCACCCCCATCGGCGGCGTTTGTTTTATAACGGCCTGGCTGTTAATCACGCTGTTCGCCACCCCAAACATCAGATCTTCCGATCACAACAGCAGGTATAAATAATGCGCGACGCGAATCCCCAAACCATTTATCTAAAAGACTACACTGCACCCGAATACCTGATTCACAGCGTTGCGTTAAATTTTGCACTGGATGACGAAAATACCCTGGTGAGTTCACGGCTGACCTTGAGCCGCAACCCTGCCAGCCAGTCTAAAGACACCGCACTGGTCCTATCGGGTGAAAACCTGAAACTGATCCGCATTAACCTGGATGACGGCAACGACTTAAGCAAAGCTCAATACCTGCAAACCCAGGACTCGTTAATTATTCATGAAGTCCCTCAGCAGCAGCGTTTTGTGCTGACCATCGAAAACACGATCAACCCGGAAGCCAACACCGCGCTGGAAGGACTATACCTGTCCAACGGCATGCTGTGCACCCAGTGCGAGGCGGAAGGCTTTCGGAAAATCACCTATTTCCTGGATCGGCCCGATGTGATGACCCTGTTCACCACCACCCTGGTCGGCGACAAAGACCGCTATCCGGTTTTATTATCCAACGGCAACAAAGTCGCTCAAGGGGAACTGCCGGACAACCGCCACTGGGTGACCTGGGAAGACCCGTTCAATAAGCCGTGCTATTTGTTTGCGCTGGTTGCAGGACAACTCGAATGCATCGCAGACCGCTTTACCACGCAATCCGGCCGCGACATCGACCTGCAAATCTTTGTCGAAAAACATGACATCGATAAATGCGGCCACGCGATGCAATCGCTGAAAAATGCGATGAGCTGGGACGAGCAAGTGTACGGCCGCGAATACGACCTGGATTTGTACATGATCGTCGCGGTAGGCCATTTCAACATGGGCGCAATGGAAAACAAGGGGCTTAATGTTTTCAACACCAAGTTTGTGCTGGCTCGGCCCGATACCGCGACCGACTCCGATTACGAACATATCGAAGGCGTGATCGGCCATGAATATTTCCATAACTGGACCGGCAACCGCATCACCTGCAGGGACTGGTTCCAGCTCAGCCTCAAAGAAGGCTTTACCGTGTTCCGCGACCAGGAGTTTACCGGCGACCGCACCTCCAAGGCCGTCAAACGCATCGAAGACGTCAACATGCTGCGCACCCGCCAGTTTCCCGAAGACGCGGGCCCGTTGGCGCATCCGATCCGCCCCGATGCCTATATAGAAATCAACAATTTTTATACCTTGACCGTGTACGAAAAAGGCGCGGAAGTGGTGCGCATGATTCACACCCTGCTGGGCTCGGAAGGTTTCCGCAAAGGCAGCGACTTGTATTTTGAGCGTCACGACGGACAAGCGGTTACCTGCGATGATTTTGTCAGCGCGATGGAAGCTGCCAACGGCGTTGACCTAAGCCAATTCCGCCGCTGGTACGCGCAGGCCGGAACACCGGTACTAACGGTTCGGCAGCACTATGACCCAGCCGCACAAACCCTGACCTTAACCTTAAACCAAAGCTGCCCGCCGACTCCGGGACAAGCCGTTAAAGAACCGTTGCATATTCCGGTCACGATGGGCCTGCTTAATAAAGACGGCTCCATCGCCGCTTGCAAGCTGCACGGCAGCGCCCGGGCCGGCGATGAAGCCATTCTGCAACTCACTGAGCCGGAACAGGCCTTTACCTTTGAAGGCTTGGCCGAGCAGCCGGTCGTTTCCATCCTGAGAGGCTTTTCGGCGCCGGTTAAACTGACGATGGAGCGCAGCCTGGATGAGCTGGCGTTCCTATTAAGCTACGACAGCGACACGTTTAACCGCTGGGAAGCCGGTCAGCAATTGGCAGCACAGATCATTACGGGATTGATTGCCGACCTGCAAAACGGCAGGGACATGCGCGTCAACCCCATTATGGTTAATGCCTTTAAACAGGTGCTGGAGCAACCGTGGGACGACTTGTCGTATTTTTCTTTGCTGTTAAGCCTGCCTTCGGAAACCTATCTGGCCGAACAAATGCAGGTTGTCGATGTAGAAGCCATCCATGCCGCCCGCGAGTTTGTCACGCTGACCTTGGCCGAACAGCTGCAAGCTCAGTTCCAGGCGTTATACCGGATCAATCATAAGGATGAATCCGGGAAATTCGACGCCGGCGCAATCGGCCGCAGACGCATCAAAAACACCTGCTTAAGCTACCTGAGCAAGCTGGAAAACAAGGACATTCATCATCTGTCGCAACAGCAATTCAACACTGCTAAAAACATGACCGACCAAATGGCGGCGTTGACGGTTATTGTCAATAGCCGGCATCCTGCCAAACAGCAATGCCTGGACAGTTTTTACCATCAATGGCGGGCGGAAGCTTTGGTTATCGACAAATGGTTTGCGCTGCAAGCCTCCGGCAGCATGCCGGACACCTTTACAACCGTGCAGGCGTTAATGCAGCACCCGGCGTTCGATTTAAAAAATCCGAACCGGGTCAGGTCGTTAATCGGCGCATTCAGCCAGTCCAATCCGCTGCATTTCCACGCCGCCAACGGACAAGGCTATCGATTCCTCGCCGACCAGATTATCGAGCTGAATACCCTGAACCCGCAGATTGCCTCACGGATGGTCGGCGCGTTAACATCATGGCGCAGATATGACGAAGACAGGCAAGCGCTGATGAAGGCGCAACTGGAACGGATTATGACCACCGAAGCAATTTCCAAGGATGTTTACGAAGTGGCCAGCAAAAGCTTGGCCCACCAAGCACAATGAAAATCGGCGTCAAAAACACATTGATGGCAAGCGGGGCGGGGCTGCATGCCCCGTCCAACGCGGTAGCGGTGCTTTTCGTGTTTTTCGTGGACAAATCGCGGTTTTTAGCATGACAGGACATACCAAAAATGTGTTGATTACCGGCGCCTCTAAACGCATAGGCGCAGCTTGTGCGCGGCTTTTGCATAGCGAAGGCTGCAATGTTTTTCTGCATTACCGGTCTTCGGCGGCCGAAGCGCAGCAGCTTTGCAATGAGCTGAATCAGCAGCGGCCCGGCTCGGTAAAAATCATGCAGGCCGATTTGCTGAACATGGCCGAGCTGGAAGCTGTTGCCGGCGAAGCTTGCATGGCCTGGGGCGGCATCGATGTGCTGGTGAACAATGCCTCCTCCTTTTATCCAACGGCTGTGGCCGAGGTAACCGAACGGCAATGGGACGAGTTATTGGGCAGTAATTTAAAAGCGCCGTTTTTTCTGGCGAAAGCCTTGGCGAAAACCTTGGCCGACAATAAGGGCTGCATCGTCAATATTATCGACATCCATGCCGAACGGGGACTGAGCGGTTATCCCGTGTACAGCATCTCAAAAGCCGGACTGGCCGCCATGACCAAGGTTTTAGCCAAGGAATTGGGGCCGGCCGTCAGAGTCAACGGCGTGGCTCCAGGGGCTATACTCTGGCCGGATAACGATTTATCCGAATCGGCCAAACTGGAGATTCTGCAACGGGTCGCGTTAAAGCGTAGCGGAGAGCCGGCTGATATTGCCAAGGCCGTCCTGTTTTTGGTCAAAGATGCCGACTATATCACCGGACAGATACTGACCGTCGATGGCGGGCGCACCTTATTTTGCTGAAGCCCAGGACGGCGTGACGCGCTTTTGCTTGAGATCGGCCTTGTCGAACTTGTCCCAAAGCTCGGCATAACTCATATGGCTGATCGGATGCTTCAAGCTCGGGGCAACTTCCGCCAAAGGCTCAAGCACAAAAGCGTAATGTTCGATTTCATCCCGGGGTATCTGCAAACGGCCATCGTTGACAACCAGATCGCCGTATAGAATCAGGTCCAGGTCGAGGGTACGCGCAGCGAATTTCCGGCTGTCGCGCGTGCGGCCATTATCCAGCTCAATCTGCCTGAGCTGCTTGGCAACCGCTTTCACGTCCAAATCGGAATCGAAACCGACCACAAGATTGTAGAAAACATCGCCGGTAAAGCCGACCGGTTCGGATTCGTAAATACTTGAAACCGTCAGTTCGCCAAAGGCTTGTTCAAGCGCCCTGAGGCTGGCAGGAATATGTTCATCCTTGTTGATATTGCTGCCGATGCTGATGTAGCCCCTGGTCACGATTTTTTCTCTCCCCGCTCAATGATAATGCCGACATCCCTGGCGACGCTGATAGCGCCTTTTTTATTCAGGGTGATTTTGACCCAGGGCACGTTAAATTCGTTACGGATAATATCGGCAATTTCCGAGATTAATTTTTCGACCAGGAAAAACTGGCTGGTTTCGACAAAAGAAACGATGCGCTGAGAAACCGTTTTGTAATCAAGCGCATATTGAATATCGTCGGTTTCGGCGGCTTTTTGAATATCAAACGCCATCTCAATATCAAGAATAACGGTTTGTTTGGTCACCCTTTCCCAGTCGTAAATACCGATGATAGTTTCAACTTCCAAGCCGCCTAAAAATATGATGTCCATTGTGATTTCCGGTTATGATGCGTGTTTTTTTTTAAAGCCGTAAGTATCAGGGAAACGCCCTTTGCTTACAAGTTCTGAATGATGAAAAGGTTACTCAATGGTTGAATGGTTGTTTGTTCCGGCCGCCTATTTGATAGGCTCAATTTCCAGTGCAATTATTATTTGCCGCCTGATGGGATTGCCCGATCCCCGCGAGCAGGGCTCAGGCAATCCCGGGGCAACCAATGTGATGCGTATCGGCGGAAAAAAAGCGGCGGCGATTACGTTGCTCGGCGATTCGCTGAAAGGTTTAATTCCGGTTTATGCGGCGAATGTGCTGGGACTGCCCGCCGAGCTAGTTGCAGCGACCGGCTTGGCGGCGTTTATGGGACATCTTTACCCGGTGTTTTTCGGTTTTAAAGGCGGCAAAGGCGTAGCGACATCGGTCGGCGTGTTGCTTGGTTTTTTCTGGCTGCTCGGTTTTGCGTTCATGGCAACTTGGTATCTGGTTTATAAGCTGGGCAAGATTTCATCCTTATCTGCGTTAGTCGCTTCGAGTTTGTCGCCGATTTTCGCTTGGTTTATCGTTGGAGATAAAGCGATTGTTGCGGCTTCTGTGGTGATGATGGTTTTTTTATTGTGGCGGCATAAGGGCAATATTCAGCGGTTGTTGGCTGGGGAAGAGTCGAGCAAGGCTAAAGGCTAATACATAAAAACACCGGATATACTCAATTTATAGGATTTTCCAATGAACTTTGTTTGCGGTATTTACGGTTACTATATTACTAGTTCAATCAATCTTACTG
>JBAQYH010000345.1:0-2317 GCA_049299935.1 Methylobacter sp.
TAATTATAGTAAGCGGCCCCCTCCAAATTGAAAACGGAAGTCCCCATAACTGTTTATGTCCAGCCATAAAATATAACGCAAGAAAATGGTTAAGACCTTTATACGCAAAATGCAGGATAACCACCGTTGATAAAACAATAACACACAACTGAAAATATTTTTTAGCAGATTCGAGAAATGCTGTGCCAAAAGCAGCCGGTTTCTTCTGATACACGTGCGAAATCATCAACGCTGCGGTACCGGCAAGCAAGGAACCTATGAAAACAGTTATAATATTACGCGAAAATAACGAGAGCTCAGGAATCAGCAGAAAGTTAGCGGGATAATGCAGGAACATCTCCCCCCGAAATGTCTTGATCGGAGGGCCTAAAAGAACATTGAAAGGCGCGCGAGGAGCCAGATAGATTAAGGTAAGTAATGCAGCTTCAACAGCCGCAAAGATGGCAAAAGGCAACAACAGCATCTTCTGGCTCTTAAGTGCTTGAATTGTTTGATGATATATTGTCGTCAGTGGGGATTTCATATGTTTATTTATGGGAACAAACGTGTTGAAAGTATACCACCCCCGCCATCCTTTGTCAAGGTTATACACCAAAGATGTTATAGCAACTTAAAAATGTCCTCTTTTTAGCAACGTGAAAATGTCCGCTTTCTGGGTTTAAAAAACTCCGGCTAAGGAACACTCCTCAGCTTCTGTTTTGGTACGGCTTAAAGTTCTCATTCGCTTCCATGGGTGATCTTGAACCGGCATACATTTTCTACGCCAACCTATCACTATCGCCGGTTTTACCTGTTTCTGAGGCACTCGCACAAGAATCTTATGATACTTTACCGGCCTGCCAGCATGCGAGATTTCAACGGTTCCGTTCAATCGCTGCTCAACTACTACTTCCTTTGCCTTTAATTGATCTTCAATTTGATACCATTGACTCTCATGCACTATAGTAAAGTCATTGCGTAACGTTCGCGGGGTCTTTATTCTCAGTGCTTTTTCCAAAGCTACCGGATCATTCGGTTGATGCATATTCCCTGATTCCGCAGGTTCTATGCTGAATCTTTTATTGTAAATCGGCAGATAATTCTCCAAAAATGCGTTTGCATCTTTGATATTACTAATCCCTTTAAGCCGCATTTCTTTAACCAACCGGTCTTGAACAGTCCTAAACAATCGTTCAACGCGTCCCTTCGCCTGCGGAGATTGTGCATAGATCAACCCAACACCCAATTCTTTAAGCGCCCGGCCAAACTGGCTCATGGGTTCCCGATTGTTCAGCTCATCTTCAATCGTCGCTTTACATGTCGACTTATACGTCGAGTGTCGGTCCAAATACACGTTCAGCGGGAATCCATTTCTTTGAACATATTCTTTAAAACTCCCCATCGCTGGCAGCGTGCCTTCATATTCATAAAACCGCGCAAACACACAATTATTTGCGTCATCGATGTATCCCATCAGCACACATTTCGGCCCGCGTCCTTCAAACCAATCGTGCAAAGAACCATCCATTTGCACCATTTCTCCAACCTGATGCTTACGTTCACGCCAGTGCCGATGTTTTCTAACTTTGCGCCGGCTATAATGGATGCCTTCTTTGAGGAACAGCTGCCTTACCGTTTCCCTGCTGATTTCTATTTTATTTATCTCAAAGAGCTTTTCTGATGCCAACGTTGGATTGAATCCTTCGTATTTGCTCCGGCATAATTCTAATATCTGGTCCCGTACTTTTCTTTTTATCAAGAACGGCGATTCTTGACCTCGATTCCTATGGATTATTCCCTGCGTGCCTTCTTCTCGTATGCGCTTTTCTATTCGCCTGACTTGCCGTACACTTATTCCTAATAACCGCGCTGCGTCTTTTTGCTTTAGTCCTTCTTCAATCACCTTTTTGACTATGTGATACTTGCGTATTTCTCTGTCCGTCATTCTGAAAAGCTCCCTTTTCTTTGCCATTTATAACTCCTCTCGGAGTTATTATAGCATTCAAAAAGAGGACATTTTCACTTTGCGTAAAGCGGACATTATTGTATTGCTATTACAGATTTATTTTTATATTTTCACTCCGTCTCGATCTCTATATTCTCGATGTAGATATCCCTGCCGGCGATCTGCGGGTGGATATCGACAACAGCGCCCGCGGCAACCGTGCCTTCGCTGATCGTCTGATAGTACAACCTGATCGCTTCGGCGTCAAAACCCAGCATTTCGCCCAAAGCGAGGTTTACTTTGACAACCTTCACGGCGTTCTTTTTTTGCGCTTCCGCAACCACCTGTTTCACCAGATTTTCAACAATATGATATTCATGCACTTTTAAAAGT
>JBAQYH010000346.1:0-2727 GCA_049299935.1 Methylobacter sp.
TCCCAAGGGACGTTCGGCCATGTTCGATGCCAGTTTCTGCGACAAACGTTCGTTGCTCAGAACCAGCAATAGACATTCCTCGCCGGGTTTATCAGGGGCAATAGCCGCATCGGCAAGCAGCGCTCCTCCACCAAGAACAGCCGGCAGCGTATTCAGGCGCGATTCGAGAACTTCCGGGATTTCTCCCAGAACATCCGCAATCACGCAGAACCGGGTATCGGCATTCTTCTCAATCACCATAGCCTGTTGGGCTTTACGATTTATCGGTTCAGCACCGTCCTTAATCGCACAGACCATGTTTCGAATGTCGAATACCGGTATCGGCATTTTTTCATAGATCAAATAGCCGATACAATCGGGTCCGGAACCGGGCGCGGGGGTGATGTTCGTGGTATCGACCGCTTCGAGAATTTGGTTAGCGCGAATGCCGAACCATTCGCCGCCCAAGCGAAAGGTTGCGATTTCTACAGTGGTTTCGGCATGGCCCCGGTCGGAGCGGATCGTAGGGCAAGGAACTTCTTCCGTTTCCTCCCGGCTTTTTGTAATAAAGCACAGTTCTTTTCCGACCAGCGCGATCACTTCGTTCTTATAGAAATCGGACTCGCTCTTGTATTCACGGTAACCGCTGGACGCATGGGCGCCGACCGCATAGTAATGCTCGTTCAAGGAAATTACGCCGGTAATTTCTTCGCCGGGCGAGAGGTTGCATAAGGCGGAGGAAATAGGGAGTTTGTCGCCGGGGCTGAATCTGTCATCCGAGCACGCAAGGACTCGACCGTTCCGGGAAACGAAAATGCCGAATGAACTCGAATCGATTTGTCCTTCGGCATTTTTAGGCAGTGCATCGCGCAGCATCGCTGAAAACTGGGGCGCCGAGTCGAATACGATACCTATGCCGCCAACAACTCTGGCGCCGTTAGGGTCACGAATAGCGGCACCGTAAATATAAGTGTGACGGCCTTGATAAAAGCGGGTCTCGGCAAAATCCGAGACTGCGTAACCTTGCGAGTCGGCCAGCAGCAGAACGTGGCGCTGCCATTCTTCGCCGACATTCTGTCCAACCAGGGATGTCTCGCCGGGGTTGGAGACAGCCACGATGCGGCCATCGACATCGAAAACGATCAGGTTGGTGTAGACGGTATAAAGACTATTGATGTAAGCCAGGATGCTTGAAATGCGTTCCTTGCCGGACTCGGAAATTTCATCTTCGGCAAGCAATTCGCGGAACGATGAGGTTAACGCCCACCATCGACAATCGTTGGCTCGCTCGTAAAGGTTGCGATCCATGATATTGATTGCCAGGGACGCTTGAAAATGGCTGTCTTCAAGCACTGAGGATACGACAGTCTCATGCAAATTGGCGATGGAGCGTTGAAACACCGATTGGGTTCTTGCGCCGGTGTTGCTGATTTCCCATAACAGAATCTTCGAGAATCCGGTATCTTTGCCTTGTCCGAAACGGCATTGCCGTACATTGCCGTTCCAGACCGATCGGTTGAGTTCCCGCTGAATCCGGTCTGCTTGTTTCGGAATTCTGCGCAAGCTTTCACCGAACAATTGCGACCGTTCCATGACGGTATCGAGCGTATCCTGGGGGATATTCTTCAGCAAACCGGAAGCATCGCGATTGAATGCGTGCTGCAAAGGCAGCATGACATGGGCGTACCATTGCGGTCCGGCGTAGCCTTGGTAGCCGCTGCTGCAACGTGTAGACGCCAGATATTCCTGCCCTGCGAAGCGCAATATGCGGTATTCCCGATCCAAAACCGGCGTCAACGTCGCGCCAAGCGGCACATGATGAATATCCGAACTGGCAATGACTAAGCCTTCGCTATCGAGCAGGGTAATGACCGACCAGTCTTCCGCCGCAACGAGGTCGGCAAAAATCCCCTTCAATTCGTTGTCGAACCGGAAGCATAAACAAAGTACGCCAAGCGCTGTATTATCACTGTCTACGACACGATACGAGTAAACCAGGGAACAGCTTTCGTCCGGCAAAAAGTCTATGCGGTCAAAAGTCTCCACGTAACCGTCCGAGGTTTCCAGGGAAAGCTTTAACAGAGAATGCTCAGTCTGTTTTACCCCGATATGATCTTTGAGCCGGATCAGGATCTCGCCGTCGGTATCCAACAAAACAATGTCTGAATACACGGAATATTTGGCCAAGTATTCGGAAAACCGATCCCGGAGTTGAGTTAAACCAGCTTCCATATCGCTTTTTCGGGAATACTTGCCCTTCAGGTTATTCGCCTCCCTAAGTACCGCGCAGATGTCGTCATCGGTAGCCAAGAAACCGATGTCTGCGGTACGTTCAAACAGGTTCCTGACCAGGATGTCAATCGCGACTTGCGCTTTCGATGTCATCTCCAATACGCATTTTCGCAGGGTTTCACTGGCAAGCTGATTAAGCAGCGACCCGGTTAATTTTTGAAAGGACTGGCGGGTGCCGTTCATATCGGTGCCCGTGCCGGACAATTGGCCCAGCAAGGTCAAATTATCCCAGACGCTTTGTAAATTATTTAATTCCTCCCTGCATTCGTCGACGGCTTGCATGTGCCGTATCATTCCTATTAACCCTTCTTCTATGTCGATGTTTTTGTAATTAGCCATGGTGAGCGCCCTGAGATATTGTAATAATTATAGGGGCGGCCTCAATTGATTTAGAGTGATTAAAATACAATGAGGAGTCGCTATTTTCGCTGCAAGCTTATTTTGGGTGTTCCATCC